>JAAYLJ010000125.1 GCA_012521935.1 Campylobacteraceae bacterium
CTCTTTTAACTAGAACAAAATCGCCCCTACTAGCTCCATTTAAATCACTTTGTTCTATTAGAATATCTTTAGATTTATAGCTTGGATCAAAGACTTCCAAAAAGCCAGTTCCTCTTGAGGAGACATCCATTCTCCCAACAAAAAAATTAGGAGATAGAAAATACAAGCCTCTTTTAAGCTCTAGCGCTCTTGCTTTAAAGAGAGTTTGTACTAACATTTTCTCTTCTTGCTCTAGGTTTTTATCTGATACACCGCTATTTAATGATAATAGGAAGTTTTTCACTGTCTAAGTTTTTCAATCTCATTAAGAAAAAAATTAGATTTTAAATCATTCTCTTCCAAAAGCGAAACTGCTTTTTCTATGGATTTCTCTTCAAAAATAGAAAAGCTATTTATAGCTTTTTTTACAATCTTTAAGGCTGTAGAGAATGGTTTTATGTGTTCAGGGGCATCTTCTAGGTTTGTTGAATATCTAATGGCTTCAACTAGCTCAGTTTCTAAATTCCACTGAGCAAATATTTTTGCAGCTATCTCTTCATTTGTGATTTTAAAAGTATCCATTTCCAACATGGATAACTCTTCAATGGTTTCTAGTTTTTTGATTTTATCGTAAAAAGCAGCACCTTCTCCTCTTTCAACTAATATATGAGAGATGATGACTTTTCCAACCTCCATCATAAATGATGCAGGCACTAAAATATCTAATAATTCTCTATCAACTTTTGAGTACCAATTGAACATTAAAGCGCTTTGCAAAGAGCTAATTTCTAAAAAACTACCCTCTGATAATCCATAAGGAGATAGATCTGTTGTCATATTTTTCTTAACAGCACTTGATAGAGCAAAACCTCTTACTGTAGCCATTCCAAATAAAGAAACAGCATGAGAAACACTTTTGATTTCTCTACTAAATCCATAAAGAGGAGAGTTTGCTGATTTTAATATATTTGCAGTAAGCATCGGATCGCTCTTAACTACCGATACTAATTCAGTTAGCGTGCTATCTTTATTTGTACATATTTTTTGTATTTTTAAAACCGTCTCATCTAAGGGAGGAAGAGATTTAATTTTCTCTATAATTTCACCATCCACAATAAACCCCTCTTTTGCAAAATCTATACCAATTATAGCCAAACAGACTTAATTTTTATTTGTTTTTGAGTAATATTCTTACTTATTATTTAGTTGGAAAAAATATTAATTAAATCTATTTTTATACTATTTTTCTCTTTTTGGTTTCAGTCCTCTTTGAGAACTTTTTAGATAAAATAGCGCCATTTATTTCATTGTAAGGAACCAATATGGCAGTAACTGTATATTATGATAAAGATTGTGATTTAAGCATAATTAGAGGCAAAAAAGTCGCTATGATTGGCTTTGGAAGCCAAGGACACGCGCATGCTGAAAACTTAAGAGATAGCGGTGTAGAGGTTGTTGTAGGCTTAAGAGAGGGCGGTAGCTCATGGAGTAAAGCGCAAGCAAAAGGGTTTACTGTTAAAAGTGTTGCTAATGCTACAAAAGAGTCAGATGTTATCATGATTTTACTACCAGATGAGGTTCAAGCTGATGTTTTTGAAGCTGAAATTAGGCCAAATCTAAAAGATGGAGATGCGATAGCTTTTGGACATGGATTTAACATTCATTATGGACAAATCAAAGCTCCAAAGGGTATTGATGTCATTATGATTGCACCTAAAGCACCAGGCCATACAGTTAGAAATGAGTTTGTAAATGGTGGCGGAATTCCAGATTTAATCGCAGTTGAGCAGAATGATTCAGGCAATGCAAGAGAGCTAGCATTAAGTTATGCAAGCGCTATTGGTGGCGGAAGAACAGGGATTATTGAGACAACTTTCAAAGATGAAACTGAGACAGATCTTTTTGGAGAGCAAGCCGTACTTTGTGGTGGAGTTACAGCGTTAGTGCAAGCTGGATTTGAAACTTTAGTTGAAGCTGGATATGAGCCAGAAATGGCATATTTTGAGTGTTTGCACGAGTTAAAATTGATAGTTGATTTGATGTATCAAGGCGGAATTGCAGATATGAGATACTCCATTTCAAACACCGCAGAATATGGAGATTATGTGAGTGGTCCAAGAGTTATAAATGAAGATTCTAAAAAAATTATGAAAGATATTTTAAAAGATATTCAAGATGGTAAGTTTGCTAAAGATTTCATCCTTGAAAAACAAGCTGGATATACAAGAATGAATGCTGAGCGAGCAAACATGAGAAACTCTAAGATTGAAAAAACTGGAGAGAGGTTAAGAGGCATGATGCCTTGGATCTCTGCAAATAAAATAATCAATAAAGATGAGAATTAATTAGGGCCCTTTAGGGCCTTTTCCTACTAATCACACTTATGGCAAAGAAAAGAAAAAATAGAAAAAAAAGCACTCTCCCCCCTAAAGTTTTAATTTTTTCATTAATGCTTCTATCTATTTTAGTTACAGGAGCAATTTTTTATCTAAATTTAGATAAAAAAGAAGAAAAAGCATCTTTTAAAGTAGAAAACTCTAGTACAGATGAAGAGTTGATGAATAAGATGAAAAAGATGCTTCAAGATGAAAGAGTTAGGCTAGATGAAAAGAAAAAAGAGCAAGTAGCAGCTCTGCCTCCAGTGCCTGTTTTGAAAAAAATAGAAGAAAAAGAGGCAAGTAAGGAGGAAGAGAAACCCTCTGAAGTGGCTGATTATGAGAAGAGTTTGAAGAAGGAACCTAAGGTCATAGACTTTAAGCCACAAAAAAAAGAGCACTATGAAGGTAGGCCAAAACTTGCCATCATAATAGATGATGTTTCATTTCCAAACCATGTAAAAAAGATTAAAAGTATTCCTTTTCCAGTCACCCCATCCATACTTCCACCAACTAAAAGACATCCAGATTCGCATAAATTAGCTAAAGAGTTTGATTGTTATATGGTTCATCTTCCACTTGAAGCACAAAATCATAACTCGCCAGAAGAGAGAACGCTAAGGGTTGGAAACTCATTTAATGAGATAGAAAATTGGATAAAAGAGTTAAAAAAACAGTTTCCAAAAGCTCTTTTTTACAATAATCACACAGGTAGTAAGTTTACTGAAAATAGTAGAGCAATGGAGTATTTAATAAAGGCTTTAAAAGAGAGTGAAATTGAATTTTTAGACAGTAAAACCACGCCAAGAAGTGTAGCTAGAAGTATTGGAGAAAAATATGGGATGAGTATATATTCTAGAGATGTATTTTTGGATAACTCTTTTAATGAAGAAGATATTAAAAAGCAGTTAAAAGAAGCTGTTAGGATAGCTAAATTAAGAGGAAAAGCCATAGCCATTGGACATCCTCACATTAGTACTTTAAGCGTTTTAAAAAATGCAAAACCACTTTTAAAAGATGTTGAAGTGGTCTATATAAAAGATTTATGATGGAAACTTTAAAAGAGTTGCCAAGTGAGTTTTTAAAGCTAAAAAAACCTCCTCAAAAGATTTACTATAAAGGAAATTTAGAGCTTTTAAAGCATAAAAAAGTTGCCATAGTTGGAAGCAGGAGGCCAAGCTTTTACACAAAAAATTTAACTTCAAGATTAGCGCAAGGGCTTAATGAAAGAGGTATTGTGGTGGTAAGCGGTGGAGCTATGGGGGTTGATGCCATTGCTCATAGGGCTGCTTTTCCAAATACCATCATGGTAGCAGCAACAAGTTTAGAAGATATTTATCCAAAAGTAAATAAAGAGCTTATAAGTTCAATCTATAAAGATGGATTAGCTATTAGTGAGTACGATAAAGATGAAGTGGTGCAAAAGTATTTTTTCGTTGATAGAAATAGATTAGTAATTGCACTTAGTGAAGCAGTTATCATAGCTCAAGCAGATTTAAAAAGTGGCTCAATGCAAAGTGCAAAAATAGCAAAAAAACTAAATAAACCTATCTATGTTTTGCCCCAAAGATTAAATGAAAGTGATGGAACAAATCTACTTTTAAAAAATGGTGAAGCGCTTTTAATTAATGATATAGATCAGTTTTTAAGTAACTTTGGAAAGATTGTGACTAACAATGATCCAATAATTGAATTTTGTAAAAAAGAGAGCTCTTTAGAGAAGGCTTTAGCTAAGTTTGGCCCAAAAATATATGAGTATGAATTTATGGGCAAACTTAAGATAGAAGGCGCAAGTGTGGTGGTTTGTAGTGGTTTTAGCAGCATTTGATGTTGGACTTAAAAGAGTAGGAGTTGCTTTAGCCTTCAAGGGGGTAGTTTTGCCTCAAGATCCAATCTTTAGAAAAAACCGCAACCAAGCAGCTAATGAGGCATCTTTATTCTTAAAAAATTGGAGTGTTGATAGGCTTATAGTAGGACTTCCAACAGGTAGTGAGGATTCACTTACCATGCAAAAAAGAGTAAAACATTTCATTAGTTTAATTAATTTTGACAAAGAGATTTGCTATGTAGATGAGTATGGAAGTTCACTTGAAGCAAAAGAGTTAATGAGAGGAAAAATCAAGCAAAAAAGAGATGGTAAAATCGATTCTTTAGCAGCTGTAGTTATATTAAATAGGTATCTTTCACAAAATTAACATTGCATCTCCGTAAGAGTAAAATCTATACTCTTTACTAATTGCCTCATGGTAAATTTCTAAAGTTTTTTCAACCCCAATAAAACTAGCAACAAGCATTATAAGAGTTGAGCAGGGTAGATGAAAATTTGTTAAAAGGTGGCTAACTCTTTGTGGTGGGTTTTGTGGATGTAAAAAAAGATTGCTAGATCCTTGCATCTTGCCCGTTCTAGTATAGTGCTCAACCGCCCTTGTTGCTGTTGTTCCTACGGCTAAAATTGGTTTATTTGATGAGATTATATCTTTTGATGTTTGTGAAATTTCAAATCTTTCAAAGTGCATTACATGATCATTTATATTATTTGCTTCAACTGGTTTAAATGTTCCAGCTCCAACATGAAGGGTTATAAAAGAGGTTTGAAATTTGCTTTTTATTGAATCAAGCAACTCTTTTGTAAAATGAAGTGAGGCTGTTGGTGCAGCCACGGCACCCTCTTTGGAGGCAAAAAGAGTTTGATAATTTACAATGTCTTCTTCATTATCACTTCTATTTATGTAAGGAGGCAAAGGTGTATGTCCAATCTCTTCAAGCAAGGAGTATAGTTTGTCTATTTTAACTCTGTTTTCATCTAAAAAAAAGCTAACAACTCTTAATCCATCATCTTTTAACTCTTCAACTTTTGCACATAATCCTTTTTGGAAAAAAATAGTAGAATCTTTTTTTACTCTACCCTTTATGTAAGCTGAAAAACGGTTATCTTGCAAAGGTGAATTTAAAAGTAATTCTATCTTCCCACCACTACTTTTTTGCCCAAAAATTCTTGCCTTTATAACTTTCGTATCATTTAAAATGATGGCTAAATCTTTTGGTAAAAATGATTCAATGTTGTAAAACTTTGTGTGAGTTATGAAATCTTTTTTTCTATCATAAACTAAAAGCTTTGAGTGATCTTTGGGATTTGAGGGAAATTTTGCTATTAAATATTCAGGCAAATCATAGTGATAACTTGCCTGAAGTAGTGGATTTAGTTCTATTCTTTTTCCTCTTCATCATCTTCCTCATCATCTTCATCTATGGAAGTAGGATTTACAGATTTGGCTATTAAAATAGAGATTCCATAAAGGATGATAAGTGGTCCAGCCATTAAAAACTGAGTTAAAACATCAGGCGGAGTGAGCAAGGCTGAGACTAAAAATATAATAATAATTGCATATCTAAAGTGATTTTTTAGCATAGCATCATCTACTAAACCTATTTTAGCTAGGAAAAAAGTTATGACAGGAAGTTCAAATGCAATTCCAAAGGCTATTAAAAGTTTTGTAAAAAAACTAACATACTCTCCAATGCTAGGAAGAGCGGTAAAAAGGGTGTTTCCAAAGTTTATTAAAAAATCAAATCCAAAAGGAATGACTACATAGTAGCAAAATGAAGCACCAATTAAAAACATTAAAGTTGCAAAAAATACAAAAGGGACAACCATCTTTTTTTCATGATCATAAAGTCCTGGAGCAACAAAGAGCCAAAATTGCCAAAATATTATGGGTAAAGAGGCGATAAGTCCAGCAAAAAATGCTACTTTTATGGCTGTAAAAAATGGTTCATGCACCTTTACAAATATGACTGAACTACCTTCTGGTAGGACTCTTTCAAGCGGAGTTATCATCCAGTGAAGCAGGGGTTCCCAAAAAGCAAAACATACAAAAAATGCTACAAATATAACTGCAACTGAAATTCCTAATCTTTTTCTAAGTTCAATTAAATGAGGCTTAAGTTCTTCAAGCATTTGACTCATCTCCTTTAGAGTTTGTGCTATCCTCAGCCTTGATGTCGCTATCATCATTTAAAGCTTTTGAAATATCTAAATCATTTTTAAAATCATCCAACGCCTTATTTATACCTGATTTAGCATCTTTTATCTCATCTAACTCTTCAAAGGTTAGTTTTTTACAAAATGACTTTGCCCCTTCTTCTAACTGTTTTTTATACTTCAAGCTATCTTCTCTTAACTCTTGAAGTTTAATCTCTTGTTCAAAAGTTGATTTTGCCTCATTAATGCTGCTTTTAAAACTTTTAAAAAATTTAGCTACTTGCACCATGGCACTTGGCAATTTATCTGGCCCTAAAAAAAGAACTGCGATAATTGCTATTACCATTATTTCCATAAAACTCATTCCAAACATGGGCTTTTCCTATCATAAACTAAAAGAAGCGATTCTATCCTCTTTAAGCTCAATTTCTTATAAAGTTTTAATGCCTTTAATTCATTATATAAAGAGCTAAGCTATCAGCGATAAAAAAGTCTTTAGCATAAAATCTTTCATCTTTTAATCTTAACATCCCTTCATCTAGCAATGTAATGGCATTTATCAAATCATTTTCTAAAAGTTCACTTTTACAAATGCCAACTTCAGATCTAAGTCCCAAAAATATCTTTTCAAAATATCTTTTTTCTTTATCTATCTTTTCATACTTTAAATTTAAAGGATTTTTTAAATATGAGTTTAAATTGTGAGTATTTGTATATCTAACTTTTCCATCAAAACCAACAGCAGAACACCCAACCCCAATATACTCCTCATAGTTCCAGTAAGCTAAATTGTGTTTTGATTTTACTTTCCCAAAGCTAGCAACTTCATAGTGATTAAAACCTCTATCTTCTAAAAACTCTTTTATAAATTTAGAGTAATCATCACTTTTTTTTATAATATTCTCTTTTTTAAAAAAGGGTGTATTTTTTTCAATAGTTAAAGTGTAAGCACTTAAGTGGGTGATGGGAAAAGTTATAGCCTTTTTCAAGTCGCTTTCTAAAAGATTTAAATTATCTAAAAAAGTTCCATATATTAAATCAACCGATAGATTCTTAAATCCAACTTCAAAAATATTCTCAAGTGCTAATATCGCTTCATTTGAGTTGTGTACTCTTCCTAAAAAAGCTAATTTTTTATCATCAAAGCTTTGAATTCCTAAGCTTAATCTATTTACGCCCAAGCTTTTCATATGCAAAAGCCACTCTTTAGTTAATGAACTAGGGTTTGCTTCAATAGTGATTTCACTCTTATCTTGCATAAAAAAGGAGAGTTTTTGAAATATGGGTTCATAAAATTTTGAATCAACTAGCGAGGGAGTTCCTCCCCCAATGTAGATTGATTTTAACTCTTTAACCTCTTTTTTATTTAGAAAAAATTCAATCGCAAAGAGTAGTTTTTCAAAATATAGTGCTATCTTTTTCTCTTTTGATACATAAGAAGTAAAAGCACAATAGTTGCATTTTTGTTCGCAAAAAGGGATGTGAATGTAGAGTCTCATTTTTTTCCAAAAGTAGTTTTTAATGACAAACTTGTTACTATCTTACCACAAAAGAGAAAAGATATAAAATGGAAGAAAAAAAACGATTTCGCCCAAATGTAGCAGCGGTAATTCTTTCTCCAAAATATCCACAATCTTGTGAAATAATGATAGCCTTAAGGGAAGATATTAAAGATGCTTGGCAGTTTCCACAAGGCGGCATAGATGAAGGAGAAAGCCCAAAAGATGCCCTTTTTAGGGAGTTAAAAGAGGAGATTGGGACTGATGAGATTGAAATCTTAGCCAAATATCCAAAGTGGATTGCATATGAGTTTCCAAGTAAAATTACTAAAAAACTTTATGCTTATGATGGGCAAAAACAGATTTACTATTTAGTTAGATTAAAAAAAACAGATAAGATAAATTTAAACACAGATCATCCTGAATTTATTGACTATACTTTTGTCGATATTAAAGATGTATTAGATAAAATTACTCACTTTAAAAAGGGTGTTTACAAAAAAGTTTTACACTATTTTAAAAAAGAAGGATATTTATAGATGCTAATAGTGCAAAAATATGGCGGTACCAGTGTTGCAAACTTAGAGTGCATAGAAAAAGTTGCCAAAAGAGTTGCAAAAACAAAAGAAGATGGAAATAGCGTTGTAGTGGTAGTTTCAGCCATGAGTGGAGAGACAAACAAGCTAATAGAGTATGCTAAACATTTTAGTAGCTCTCCAAAACAAAGAGAGATGGACCTGCTTCTTAGCTCTGGCGAGAGAGTAACAAGTGCGCTTTTAGCCATTGCCTTAACCCAAATGGGACACAATGCAGTAGCTTTTTCAGGCAGACAAGCTGGGATTTATACGGATGAAGTTCACACTAAAGCTCATATTGCTAGGATTGATGCTACAAGGCTAGAAAAAGAGTTAAAAGATGGAAATATTGTTGTAGTTGCTGGCTTCCAAGGCATAACTAATTTTGGAGATGTTTCAACTTTAGGAAGAGGCGGGAGTGATCTATCTGCTGTTGCCATAGCAGGAGCGCTAAAAGCTGATATTTGTGAAATATACACTGATGTTGATGGAGTTTATACCACCGATCCAAGAGTTGAGCCAAAAGCAAGAAAACTTGAAATGATAAGCTATGATGAAATGCTTGAGTTAGCCTCACTTGGAGCTAAGATTTTGCAAAATAGATCAGTTGAATTAGCAAAAAAGTTAAACATAAATCTTGTAACTAGAAATAGTTTTAATGAAAATCCTGGAACTTTAATCACAAAGGAAGAGAATATCATGGAAAAACCGTTAGTTAGTGGAATTGCAATCGATAAAAATCAAGCAAGAGTTACCTTAAGAGGAGTTACTGATAAGCCTGGGATTGCAGCTGAAATCTTTACAACTTTGGCTAAAGAGAATGTGAATGTGGATATGATAATCCAAAATGTTGGGCACGATGGAACGACAAATTTAGGTTTTACAGTTCCAGAAAATGAGCTTGATATTGCTAAAATAGCAATTGGTAAAATAGAACCTGCTAATGTTGTTGAGTATGATAGTGATATTGTTAAAGTTTCCATAGTTGGGGTTGGCATGAAGTCTCATAGTGGCGTAGCAAGTAGAGCTTTTCAAACTATGGCTAAAGAGGGGATAAATATAGAGATGATAAGTACTAGTGAGATTAAAATCTCTTTAGTTATCAATGCTAAATATGGTGAACTTGCAGTTAGAGCCTTACATAAAGCTTATGAGTTAGATAGGTAGAGCATGCAAGCCTTTTTAAAATGGACACTTGAGGCAATTCGTAAAGAAGGCTCTTGGATGAGCTGGATGGAGGAAAAACGCTTAGAGTGGGTACCTTTAGCTGCTTCTAGACTTCAAAGTATTTTGCAAGGACATGTGTTTTTAGTTTTAACAGATAAAGATAGAGAGTGGTTTGAAAAATATATCATCTCTTCCATTAATAAAAATGCTGGCAATAGGCCACTTTTGCCTTTTGTATCACTAAAGACTTTCTACCCAAGCTTAGATGAGGTAAGAAGTAGAGAAGATATAGAGATACTTGAAGATTTACTCTCTATCTCATTTCCCCACGGATACACCATCTTTTACATTGGAAAAAGTAATGATTTTAAGTCACAAATTGCCAAAAGTAAAAATGATAGTTTCATGTGGCTTTTAGATGAGCAGATGCAAAATAGTTTCTATTTAAGCTCAGCTGATGAGCTTTTGGATATAAAACTGATTCAACTTTATAAGTTGATGGAAAAGACGATTGATGCTCTGCTTTTTGCTCAAATCAGTATAGAAAATGAGTAAAGATAGTTTAAGCTACATAGCTTTAGTGTCGGATTTTGATGGTTTTATTGAAGATTTAAGAGAAAAACATAAAAAAGATAGTTTAAAATTTTTTATAAAAGATGACTTTTTAATTGATGATGCAAAAAGTGTGATTAAAGAGGCTTACATTAGTGAAAGTTTTATTAAAACTTTAATTCTTGGGGCAAAAAATTACAATATCTATTCACAAAATTCACTACTTAAAATCCTAGAAGAACCACCACCAAACACTAAGTTCATACTCCTAGCCACGACTAAAAACGCACTCATACCAACCATTAGATCAAGAGTTCAAATAAGAGATTTTAGACAAAAAAGTAGTATAGAAAAGATAGATTTAAACTTTAAAAAACTTGATTTAAAAGATATTTACGAATTTACAAATAAAAATAAATTTATAAACAAAGAGGAGTTAAAAGAGAAACTCCAAAGAGTTTTAGTGCAAGCTTTAAGAGATGGAGTAAGTTTAAAAGAGGATGATTTAGAGCTTTTTAGTAAACTTTTTGTCTTAGCAAATTTAAACTCAAGATCCTCATATATTTTACTAACCGCTCTTTTAGTTATCTATAAAAGGTTAATTAAATGAAGTGTCAACTTTTAGGCAAAGATTTAAATGTAAAAAAGGTATTTAAAAAATTAAATGTAACAAAACATGGCGTCTCCATAATGGAGGGAAAATCTCAAGTTTTGTATGTTTATATTAAAAATTTAAGAACTCC
>JAAYLJ010000126.1 GCA_012521935.1 Campylobacteraceae bacterium
TGAAGCAGTTAAAATTGTAAAAAATGCAAAATGTCAAAGACCAGGAGTTTGCAACGCTTTAGAGACTCTTTTAATTCATGAAGAGATTGCAAAAGATATTTTACCTATGGTTTATGAAGAGTTAAAAAAAGAAGGGTGTGAGTTTTTTGGATGTGAAAATGCTCAAAAAATAGTTAAGATTTCTAGCGCTAATGAAGACTCTTTTCATACAGAATACCTATCTAAAACTTTAAATATTAAGATTGTAAAAGATGTAAATGAAGCGATATATCACATTCAAAAGTATGGCTCAGGACACTCAGACTCAATCCTTACATATGATTTAACAAATGCAGAGCTTTTTTTAAATAGTGTTGACTCTTCAGTTGTATATTTAAATGCTTCTACAAGATTTACTGATGGGGGAGTTTTTGGATTTGGGGCTGAGATTGGGATAAGTACAAACAAGCTTCATGCAAGAGGCCCAATGGGGATTAATGATCTTTGTACATACAAATATAAAATTTATGGCTCAGGTCAAATTCGTGAATGAAGTTGTTTTAAAAATTAGCGATTTAGAGTTTTATTACAATAAAAATCATAAGCTATTTACAAATTTTAATCTTTCATTAAAAAAAGGGGAGATTGTCTCTATTCTTGGATCAAGCGGTTCAGGTAAAAGTACTCTTTTTGAGCTTATCTCTGGGTTTTTAAAGCCAAAAAAAGGGTTGATTGAAAAGGAGAGTTTTTCACAAGTTTTTCAAGATCCATACTCATCTTTTCATCCAAGCTACTCAATAATCTCACAAATAAAAGAGGTGGCAGATTTGGCAGATTACTTGAAACTTTGCCAAAAAATGCATTTTGATCCAAATTTACTTGAAAAAAAACCAAGAGAGCTAAGTGGAGGAGAGCTGCAAAGAGCCTCCATCATTAGAGCCTTACTGATGAAGCCAAAACTTCTTTTAGCAGATGAGCCAACCTCTGCATTAGATAATATAGTACAACTTCAAGTCATGAAAGAGTTGCTACTAAATTTAAGCTCTTTTGGATTACTTTTAATAACTCACGACGAGGCTTTAGCTTCATGGTGTAGCGATAAAATCATAAGGTTAAGCTAATGAAAAAAATTTTACTAACTCTTCTTCCACTCTTGCTTTTTGCAGAAAATGGAGCATTTCTTACAGATAAGTTTAAATTAGGCAAAGGCTTAATAGTTGTTTTATTCATCATTTTTTTATATATAGTTATGTTAATCATTAGATATTTTTCATATAAATATATTAGAAAAGATGATAATGAAGAGGCGGTTGAACACTATATTTTCATTAAAAAAGCTTTAAATATCTCATTTGTTCTTATATCTTTAATTATTATTGGGTTTGCGTATAGCGAAAATTTTGCTCAAGGTTTAGCGATATTTGGTGTAATAGGAGCTGGTTTAACCATTGTCTTAAAAGAGGTTGTTTTAAGCATGGTGGCTTGGGTAATGCTAATGACAAGAAACTCCATTAGGCTTGGAGATAGAATTAAAATAGATAGGCCTGCAAGCCCAATTATTGGGGATGTTATTGACATATCTTTAACAAAAATCACACTATATGAAAATATCACAAATGACGGTGTTGCTAGCCATAAAAGAGCTGGAAGAATCA
>JAAYLJ010000127.1 GCA_012521935.1 Campylobacteraceae bacterium
ATTTTATAAAATAGATAAAAAAATGGGATATATATTGAAAAAAGATTTACAATTGGAATGAAAAATAAAATAGCTGAGAGGAGTAAAATTACTATAAATTTTAAAAAAATAGTCAAATACTCTTTAAAAAACTCCCACCTATTAAGTCCACCCTCTAATTTAAGAAAACTATACTCTTTTTTATAAACCCTTTTTACTATCCAAGGTGTAAAAAATCCAATGGTAATTAAAGCAACAATTACAGATAAAAGCAAAACAAATATAGCCCCAAAGGAGTAAAAAAGCACCATTGTAAGCCATTTTATAAATGCATATTTTAGTAGTGTTTTGTACCAAAATGGAAGTTCATTTGCTAGGGTGCTACTATCAGAATTTAAATAGTCCCAAAAATATGATCCGCCAAAAAAAAGAGTTATTAAAAGAAGTAAAAATGGAACAATAAGAGCAAGCAGTGATGCCCCAATAATTGGGGCGGTTAGATAATCTCTTAAAGATTTAATTAAAAGCATCAACTTTTGCTATATAGTTTTTCTAGCTTATCGTATAGTGTTTGTGCGGTTGGCAAGTTTTGATCAAGTAGTTCTAGCATTATGATATTGTCCTCTTTGCCACCCCAATACTTATCGTATGTGCCCTCTTTATATCCATGATTTTGTCTAAAACGATTTAAAACATTTTTTGCCAAATAGTATTTGTATAGGGTTTTTAAATTTACTCCACACTTGATGGCTAAATGAAAGTACTCTCTTAAAAGCCCATCAAAAAGGTTTAATTTATAGCCAGTACACCCATGAATAATGCTTTCAATCTCATTTATAATCTCTAAATCATCAAAATCTTTAGGATTATAAGCCTCTTTACAAAACTCATTAAAATCTTGAGTATTAGCCACATCTTCAACTAATTTATCTAAACTGCTCTTTTGATTGTTATGGTACTCCTCAAGTAGTAAACTCATTATGAAGTGCCAAATATCAACAAGTTCTACCTTTATATTTTCCCAATCTGTATCTTTAGAGATATGCTTCCAATGTTTCCAAGCAAAACTATCAATAAGCTCGCTACACTCCATATGAATACATCTTTTCCAATTTATGAGCTTACCGTGGACATTGTACCCACTCTCCCATCCTTTGCCATTAGTCTCATCATTTAACTTTTGTTGCAATAAAAACATCTCTTTTAAAATCTCTTTTGGAGTCATGATTTTCCTTTAAAAAATTTTGCAACTACCTTCGTAATTACTACTCCCCCAAAGATAATAGCAAAAATTGCAAGCAAAATTTTTAAAATAGCTACAATCATCTGCATATTCTCCCTTTAAGGGCGTATTATACCATATGGAAATGGTGCTTCTTTAGTAGATAGAAATATCTTTTTTGATAAGATTTTACAACACTATTAAGGATTAGCTATGCTCTCAAAAAACTTTGTACAGCTTTTTTTAAATGAATTTATAGTCCATTTAGCAACAAGCAGTAACAACTCTCCTTGGTCTGCACCTTGTTTTTATATTTATGATCCTTTTGCCAACTCTATAATCTTCTCATCATCAAATACAACAAGACATATGCAAGAGGTTTTAAAAGACAAAAAAGTAGCTGGAAGTATTGCAAATGGAAGCAAAGAGATTGAAAAAATTGAAGGTATTCAGTTTGAAGGTGCTTTAAAAGAGGCAACTAATGAACAAAAAGATAGATACTATAAAGCCTATCCAGTAGCTAAATCTTTCCAAGCACCAATTTGGACAGTAGAAATTTTAAATGCAAAACTTACAAAAAACAGTTTAGGTTTTGGCTATAAAGAGTATTTTAACTCTTTAGAAATGAAGCATCAAGCTTAAGCTCTTCATTACTCATAATGCCAATGCCCCTATCTAAAACGCTCTTTGCTATCTCTTTAGCTTCATTTAATGAATGCATGTTAAAAGTACCGCACTGATACTCATTTAATTCAGGGATAGAGCTCTCATCTTTAACTTTTAAAACCAATTCCATTGACTCCATCCAAGCTAAAACTACATCTTTTTCTAAAGGCTCCCCAATGACACTCATGTAAAACCCAGTCCTACACCCCATAGGAGAGATATCTATAATTTCTCCAACATTTAGCCTATCTCTCATAAAACCAGCATATAAATGCTCTAAAGTGTGCAAGCCTTTTTCTGGCAAAATTTCAACATTTGGTTTGCAAAAGCGAAGATCAAAAACTGTAATTTTGTCTCCTTTTGGAGTGAGCATTGTTTTTGCTAATCTAACCGCAGGAGCTGGCATTTTTGTATGATCAACTGTAAAACTATCTAAAAGAGGCATTTTAATCCTTGTTTTTTCTAATTGTATCCAAAATCACTCATTTAACAATTAAACTTATCCTTAAGTCCAAAAACTTTACAATACTCGCTATATACGCAGTTTACACTCCTTTTTGCACACACTAAAGGAATATTTCGCTTCTTAGCCTCTTGTTTTATCTTTTTCATACTGTTATGGTTTAAAAAAGAGGTTAAGAGTACAACGCAAGAGACATTTTCTGGAATACTTTTTTTGTTTACTCTATTTTCACTTCTGGCATCCCAGTGAGTTATTTTTTTAGCTCCAAGCTCTTTTAACACACCCTTGATAGGTTTTACCTCATCTGCCCCAACGATTAAGACATCCATCTTTTTATTCCTTATATTGATAATGATTATTATAATTAAACTTCCTAAAACTTTGCTTATTTCTTCTTGAGGCAAATCAAGACACTTTTTATTAATGCAAGTTATAATTCATAAAATTTATTAAAAGGATTAAAAATTGGAAATTAACAATGTTTTCATCTGTAATGTCTGCGCAAGACCAAGCGATCAAGACCCATCCGCAGTTTACATTCAAGCATACAAAGGCGGGGAAAAAGTCCACATTTGCACCTCTTGCATTCCTCATGTTATTCATGGTAGCGGAGAAGTAGTTCAACCAAATTCTAAAATCCAAAAAGAGAGTTAATCTTAATGCTACTACTTTAGTAGCATTAAGTTGGTAAAAATATTTAACCTTTTAGTCTTTTTTAATGGGACGCACGATATTCTTAATATGTAGGATTAGTTATTAAATTTTAGTGTGTAGGTTAAATATGGAGAAAAAACATAAAATATATGTCTGGTCAAAAGTAACTAGACTGTTTCATTGGGGATTGGTAGCTGCTTTTGTCACAACACTTGTTTCAGCTAAATTTAGTAATGCGCTCTTAATTCACATAAGTGCTGGCTCAACTATGGGTATTTTGCTCTCTCTTAGAGTGCTGTGGGGTTTTACTGGCCCAAAATACTCTAGGTTCAAAAATTTTGATTTTAACTTAAAAGATTTACTATATTACTTTTTTAAACTCTTCAAAGATAAAAAACTATACATTGGACACAATCCAGCTGCTAGTTGGGCTACTTTTTTATTGATCATTTTAGGGGTATTTACCACTTTTAGTGGTTGGATGCTACTTGGTGCTCAAAAAGTAAGAGGAGTTTGGGCTTTTTTAGCTCATGATCCTACTCTTACACCTTTGCTTTTAAAAGTTCATGTATTGGGAAAAAACATAATGCTATCAGTTGCTCTTATCCATATAGTAGGAGTTTTACTAGAGCATTTTTGGCATAAAACCTCCATAGTAACCTCTATGGTAGATGGCTATAAGTTTGCTCCAATTGGCATAAAAGATATAGTCCCTACAAAAGCACAAAATCATATTGGGATGGGATTTTTAATTTTAGCTTTCATCACTGGAGTTGGTGTTTGGAAATGGAATCAAAGCCCACTTATTGGCGCTCATCCAGATTTAATTTACTACCATAAAGAGTTTCCAGAATTTGCAAATGAGTGCTCTAGTTGTCACGCACTTATGCCTCCATTTTTGCTAACAAAAAAGAGTTGGGAGGTAGTTTTAAGTGATCCAAAAGATCATTTTTATGAAGATATAAGCGCGAAGGTTCCAAATCTTGAATCTATTAAAGAGTACATACTAGCTAATAGCGCTGAAACATCCATAAATGAACTAGCTAAAGGAGTGAGTGAAACTAGTAAAGGAAGGAATGTTTATAGGGTTACAAGAACTAAATATTGGAAAGATTTACACAGCTCAATCCCAAGAGAAATCTACTCTCATCCATACATAAAAAGCCAAAGTAGATGTGATGCTTGTCACAACAACTTTGGCGTTACAAATTATATAGACAATGAGGATATAACTTTAAAGCATTTAAGCTTGCTTGAGAGTTTAAAGATATACTTAAAACTATAAGGTGCCTTGTGGCACCTTATTAATTTACCTCATCAGAGTAATCCATAGCTGCCAATCTTTTTAACTGGCGCCATCTTCTCATAGCATCTTGTTTGTTTTTCTCAAACAGAGCTTCTGCTTCATCTGGATTTGATTTTTTAAGTGAAGCGTATCTTACTTCATTTAATAAAAACTCTTCATATAGATCCCATTCAGGCTCTTTGCCTGTAATTTTCACTGGGTTTTGACCCGTGCTAGCAAGTCTTGGATCGTAAGTATAAACTGGCCAATATCCACACTTGGTAGCTAATTCACCTTGATTTCCAGACTGCCCCATTCCACCTCTAATTCCATGAGCAATACATGGAGAGTAGGCGATAATTAGTGAAGGACCATCATATGCTTCAGCTTCAGTTATCGCTTTTAGAGTTTGAGCTTGTGAAGCATTAGAGTTAATTTGAGCTACATATATATTTCCATATGTCATCATCATATAGCCTAAATCTTTCTTTTGGGTTGGCTTACCTGACGCGGTAAATTGCGCAATGGAGCCAGTTCTAGCAGATTTTGAACTCTGTCCACCAGTGTTGGAGTAAACCTCAGTATCAAGTACTAAAATATTTACATCCTCACCGCTAGCTAAAACATGATCTAATCCGCCAAACCCAATATCATAAGCCCAGCCATCTCCTCCAATTATCCATTGGGATCTTTTTGCTAAATATTGCTTAAGTGAAAGGATCTCTTTTGCCCCTTTTACATTTCTATTTTCTTCTAAAAGTGGGATTAAGCGATCTCTTATCTCTTTTGAAGCAACTCTATCATCTCTATTTGCCATCCAATCATTATAGAGCGCTGCAATGGCATTAGGTGCTTCATTTAAACTATCTTTCATAATATTTTCAATTCTATGTCTCATAGTTTCAGTGGCAACTCTCATCCCCATACCAAACTCAGCATTATCCTCAAATAGTGAGTTTGCCCAAGCTGGCCCCTCTCCTTTTTCATTTTTTCTATATGGAGTAGTTGGAGCTGAAGCTCCGTAGATGGATGAACATCCTGTAGCGTTTGCTATCATCATGCTATCGCCAAACAGTCTTGTTGCAAGGGTGATATAAGGCGTTTCCCCACAACCTGGACAAGCAGCATGAAACTCAAATAGCGGCTTAGCAAATTGAGAGTTTTTAACATTGCTTTTGCCTGTAATGTCATCTTTGTATTTGACTTTATTGAAAAGATAATCAGCATTCTCTTGCTCATTTTTATCCATCTCTTCTCCAAGTGGAACCATGGCTAAAGATTTCTCTTTTGTTGGACAAGCCTCAACACAAAGCTCACACCCAGTACAATCAAGTATGGATACTTGAATTTTGTATTTAAAATCTTTTAAATCTTTCCCTTTAGCGTCTAATACATGATTTTTAACGCCTTGTGGAGCACTATTTAACTCCTCTTCATCAATTAAAAATGGTCTAATTACTGCGTGTGGGCAAACAAATGCACATTGGTTACACTGAATGCAGTGCTCTTCAATCCACTTTGGAACCATAACTCCGATTCCTCGCTTTTCATACTGGCTTGTACCATGCTCAAAAGAGCCATCCTCATACCCTTTGAAAACTGAAACTGGAAGAGAGTCGCCTTTTGCAGCATTTACAGGTTTAGCAATTTTTTCAACAAAATCTGTACCTACATACTTCTCTTCTTTACTCTTTTCCTCAGGCAAATTAGCCCAAGCTGGATCTACTGGCACTTCTATTAAGCCATCAGCTCCTCTATCAATTGCCTGATAGTTAAGCTCTACAATTTTTTCACCTTTTTTAATATATGATTTATGAGCAAACTCTTTCATATATTTTTGTGCATCTTCAAAATCAATAATTTTTGCTAGTTTAAAAAACGCGGATTGCATGATGGTATTTGTTCTATTTCCAAGCCCAATCTCTCTGGCTAACTTAGTTGCATTTAAGATATAAAACTTAGCCTTCTTAGTTGCAAGTGCCTTTTTAACATGATTTGGCATTCTCTCAACTGTCTCATTAGCATCCCAAATTGAGTTTAGCAAAAATGTTCCACCCTCTCTTAAGCCACCAACCATATCATATAGATCAAGATATGCAGCGACTGAACAGGCTACAAAATGAGGAGTAGATACTAAATATGTAGATCTAATTGGTTTTTTTCCAAATCTTAAGTGAGATCTTGTATATCCGCCAGATTTTTTTGAATCATATGCAAAGTAAGCTTGCGCATAAAGATCAGTCTTATCACCTATAATCTTAACTGAGTTTTTATTTGCACCCACAGTTCCATCAGCGCCTAATCCATAAAACAAGCACTCTATAACATCATCCCCACCTAAGCTAATATTTTCTCCAACTGGTAAAGATTTGAAAGTAACATCATCTTCAATACCAACTGTAAAGTCATTTTTTGGCTTATCAAGCTCTAGGTTTTTAAATACTGCTAGCATTTGAGAAGGATTTACATCTTTAGATGAGAGTCCATATCTTCCACCAACAATGATAGGCTGTTTCTTCTCTTCATAAAATACAGATTTCACATCAATATATAGCGGCTCTCCCGCACTTCCAGCCTCTTTTGTTCTATCTAAAACAGCTATTTTTTCTACGCTTTTTGGAATTACATTCAATAAATATTTAGGACTAAATGGCCTATATAAATGACAAACGATAAGTCCAACTTTCTCACCCTTTGAAGTAAGATAATCAACGCTCTCTCTTAAGGCTTCAGTGACTGAACCCATGGCCACTACCACTCTAGTTGCATCTTTATCACCATAGTAAGTAAATGGCTTATACTCTCTGCCTGTAATTTTAGAAATTTCACTCATATAGTTTGCAACAATGTCAGGAACAGCGTCATAAAAAGGATTTTGCGCTTCTCTTCCTTGGAAGTATATATCATCATTTTGCGCAGTGCCTCTAGTTTTTGGAGAGTCTGGACTAAGTGATTCATCTCTAAATTTTTGTAAAGCTTCCCTATCAAGTAATCTATCAAAATGCTCATAATCTAAAACTTCAATCTTTTGAATTTCATGAGAAGTTCTAAAACCATCAAAAAAGTGTAAAAATGGGATCCTACTTTTTATAGCAGCCAAATGCGCAACTCCAGCTAAGTCCATAACTTCTTGAACAGAGCCAGTGGAAAGCATTGCAAAGCCAGTCTGTCTTGCAGCATATATATCTTGATGATCCCCAAAAATTGATAATGCATGAGTCGCCAAAGATCTTGCACTCACATGAATAACACCTGGCAAAAGTTGTCCAGCTATTTTATACATATTTGGAATTTTTAATAAAAGCCCTTGTGAAGCGGTGTATGTAGTAGTTAAAGCCCCTGCTTGGAGAGATCCATGTACTGAACCAGCAGCCCCTCCTTCTGATTGCATTTCGACAACTTTAACTGGCATTCCGAAAAGATTTTTTTTACCTCTTGCAGCCCAGACATCAGTATAATCTGCCATAGGAGAAGAGGGAGTGATTGGATATATTCCTGCAACTTCGGTAAAAGCATATGATGCATCGGCAGCCGCCTCATTACCGTCCATAGTTCGCATGACTTTGGCCATATGACCCCCTTGTATTATTTGATTTTGTTATAAAAATAGACTCTATTCTACTAACAGCACTCTTAAGAGTCTATTAAGGAATTTGGAGGTTTTGCTTTACAAAAATTTTCTAAGTTTGAAAACTATATTTTTACTATCTTCTCCACCGCTTCAAGTGGGGTTTTTTCAATATTTTTTGTATATTTTTCAAGTTCTTTAAGTGGAGCAAATCCGCAACTTACTGCTACCATATTAACCCCAGCCTTGCTTGCTGCTTCCATGTCCATCCCAGTATCTCCAACCATCCAGCAACTATCTTTATCTCCATTTAAATCTTTCAAAGCTTTTATGATGGGCTCTGGATCTGGCTTTGGATTTTTTACATCTTCTCTACCTACTATTGTGTCAAAATAGTCAAAAACTTTTAAATGTTTTAAAATAATTTCAGAAAAATAGCTTGATTTTGTTGTTACCGCCCCTACTTTTGCATGTTTTGAAGCTAAAAGTACAGCTTCATATGCTGTTGGCAAAAGAGTTGTATTTGGCTTAGCTACATCTTTATAGTTTTCTCTATACGCTCCTACATAATCCCACACTTTTGATTTTGGTGCACCTAAGCTTTCAAACATAACTTCAAGTGGATGTCCTATGAGTCTTAATATTTCACTTTTTTGAGGGATCTCTTGCTCAAAAGTTTTAAATGAAGCTTCAAAACTATGAACTATGGCTTTTGTAGAATCAATCAAAGTTCCATCTAAATCAAATAAAATTATTTTCAATTTTTTTCCTTAAAATAGTAAGTTTTGTGTGGTGCTTAGCTAATTTATAGCTAATATAAAAGGGGTTAGCCCTGTTTTTTCAGGGCTAAAATAAGTTTAATCTTTGAATTTTGCTTCAACTCTTCTATTTAGTGCTCTGCCCTCTTCTGTACCATTATCAGCTACTGGTTTTTCCATTCCAAACCCTTCATAGCTCATTCTGTCTCTTTTAACTCCAAGTTTTTCAAGCTCATTTAAAACAGCTACTGCTCTATCTTGAGATAGTTTTTGATTATAAGCTTTGCTTCCAATATTGTCTGTATGTCCCTCTAGCTTAACTTGAAATTGTGGATATCTTTGTAAAAACTGGGCAACTTCTTCAATTTTGTCTAAATATTTACCGTCTATACTGCTTTTATCAAATCCAAATTCAACTCTTAAAGTGATTGTTAAAGGACATCCAAAAGCATCTACTTTTACTCCAGCAGGAGTATTTGGGCACTTGTCATATCCATCTGGAACACCATCACCATCTGAATCTGGCATAGGAGCTGGTGCTGGAACTGGTATTTGTTCATTATAATCAATTGATGATGTTGTTTTTGGAGCAACTGGAGCTTTTGTTTCTACAGGTGTTTTTGTTACACTTTTAGCAACTGGCTCTGCTTTTGCTGCTGGCCCAAAAGGAATACTTAA
>JAAYLJ010000128.1 GCA_012521935.1 Campylobacteraceae bacterium
AGAGCTTTTTTTACTATATTTTTTGGTTTGGTCGCTGCTCTTTTTGCTAGAGAAAATCCATTTTTACCAGCAGAAAGCTTTGAAGGACTTGATGCTGCGACAAATGTTATTGAAAAAAAAGAGTCTTTTGATCAGCACTCAACAACTCTTTCTAGTAGTGCAAGAGTTTTAAAATATGTTATTTTTGGCTATCAAAATTTAGATGGAAGCGTAGAGGAAAAAGTTTTAGAAATTGACAGAAGCATAGATTGGCATGATCCAATCGTAATTACCAAAGAGAGCAATATATTAAATAAACCATTAGTTTTACCAAAAGATCCCCAAAAAGAGCAGATACCTCCCAAAAATGAAGATGAGAATATAAAAAAAGAAGTTATTTCTACAAAAGAGGAGATAAAGCTCTCATTTGAAGATTTGATTTTATTTGAGATTAGTGAAAAAAGCTTGAAAGTTTTAACAAAAGATAGGCTTTTTAGGAACTTTTTAGTTACAAATCCATATAAAATAGTTTTGGATTTTAAAAAAGATACTGCCTTTTATACAAAAGAACTTGAAGTTAATCATGGTGCATTTAAAAGCATTACTATGGGAAATCATAGTGGTTATTATAGAGCTGCCATACTTCTTGATGGGCACTATATTTATGAGGTAAAAGAGCAAGATTTTGGATATGAAGTGCTAATTAAATAAGTACGCCCTGCTTAACTCTTTTCTAGCTCATAGATTAAGCAGCAAAAGCTGCTTAATCATCTTTTGGAGTTCTATCTACTGGCCCAACATAAAGCTGTCTTGGGCGAGCAATTTTAATGGTTGGCTGTTCTTGCAGCTCTATCCACTGCGCAACCCAACCAGGTGTTCTTCCAATCACAAAAATAACTGCAAACATCTCTTTTGGAATCTTTAAAGCTTGCAAAATGAGCCCTGAGTGAAAATCTACATTTGGATATAGCTTTCTACTTATAAAATACTCATCACTTAGTGCAATCTTTTCAATCTTGTTTGCAACTTTTACAAGCTCGCTATTAACTCCAATCCCCTCTTCCATCAATTTATCTCTAATCTCTTTTAAAATCTTTGCGCGCGGATCAAAGTTTTTATAAACTCTATGCCCAAAACCCATCAATCTAAATGGATCATCTTTATCTTTTGCTCTTTTTATAAACTCATCAACTCTATCAACACTTCCTATCATTTCAAGCTGTCTAATAACCGATTCATTTGCCCCACCATGCGCCCTTCCCCAAAGCGCACCAATTCCAGCACTTATTGCAGCATATGGATGAGCATGAGTTGAGCCAACATTTCTAACAGTTGTTGTAGATGCGTTTTGCTCATGATCGGCATGAAGAGTAAAGATGGTATCTAGCGCTTTTATCTCAATTGGTTTTAAATCTATATGTCTATGGGGGTAGCCTCTTAGCATGTATAGAAAATTTTCGGTAAACCCTCTTCCTAAATCTGGATAAATTATAGGCAACCCTTGGCTATATCTATGCGCAAAAGCAGCTATGGTTGGCATTTTTGCAATGATTCTTTTAGCCATTTCCATATACTCATTTGGTTTATCAATATCTAAATGCTCAAAATAAAATGTAGATAAAGCTGAAACAGAAGCCGAAAGTATTGCCATTGGATGAGCATTATCAGGAAATGCGTCAAAAAGTTTCTTCATACTCTCTCTAATGAAAGATCTCTTCTTCATCTCAATAGAAAAGTCCTCAAGCTCCTCTTTTGAGGGTAGAGTTTTATTTAACAAAAGATATGCTGTATCTAAAAAAGTACGATTCTTTGCAAGATAAGAGATATCATATCCCCTATACATCAACTGCCCCTTGCCACCATCAATATAGGTAATCTTAGAGCGACAAGATGCCGTAGAGGTGTATCCTCTATCAAAGGTGAACATTCCAGTATCTTGATAAAAGGTTGATATATCTACAACAGATGGCCCAACTGTCCCATCTAAGATAGGATACTCAAACTTTTCGTTTGTGCGGTTATTGATAATAGTTACTGTATCTTTTTGCATGCCTACCCTTTTTTAGTTTTAAGAAGAAATTATATCACACCACATTAGTGCAATATGTATGAAAAAAAATTACTATCTTTTTTTAAAAAAGTTTATAATAATTTTAATACTAACCATCGCTACGATCACCTCAACAAGGCTTGCAAGTATAAAAGCAAAATATAGATCCTCTGGAATTGTTCCAGATTTATACCCGATGGTAGCAACTGCAATTAGTAGTGTTAAAGGCATTGAGTGAGATAGTCCAAAAAGAATTGATTTTTGGACTCCTAAATACCTCCAAAATGATACTGCGCTAATTTGCCTTATGACAATCATTGCTCCAGTAATGACTAATGCTGTTTCTATAACTCCATCCATAACAAGTGCTTCAACTGGCAAAGTAGAGCCAATGTAGATAAAAAATATAGGAACTAAAAATCCAAATCCAAAAGATGAAAGCTTATGCGGAAGCTCTTTTTTATGCTCAA
>JAAYLJ010000129.1 GCA_012521935.1 Campylobacteraceae bacterium
GGCTAAAAATGCAAATAAAATCTTAAAAGAGAACAATAATCTCTCACTTTTACAAACTGATATTGAAAATATTTTAAGACAAAAAGAGCTCTTGCAAGAGATGTTAGAAAAAGAAATTAGAGCAATCAAAGAGAGATTTGAAAAGCTAGGTATAAAAGAAATTTTTATAAAACCAAAAAGATCAGATATTTACAATACCAAATTAGAACTTTTATGGGAAGAGGAGCTTGGTTAATAATTTGACGAATTAATTTCCTCTTTTTAAACATTAATTTAACTTTTTTTGCACCTTTATAGTGTAAAAAAACAATTCTTAAAAACAATTTCTATCTTTTAGTAATATAACTTGTATTTATAGATGAAAATCACTATAATATTTTTTTTACAAAAGTATTAAAGGATTTTCATGCGTTTACTTATCTTTTTCTTTACATTTTTATCTGTTTTAAATGCTCATTTTTTAGCTCTTTTGCCAACAACTGATGTAGTTGAATCAAAAAAAGATTCTATTTTAGAGATAAAAGCTATGTTTATCCACCCATTTGAACAAAGTGGAATGGATTTAGAAAAGCTTGATGGATTGTTTGTAAATGGAGAACCCTTAGAACAAAAAGAGTTTAAAAACTTTGGTCA
Source organism: Campylobacteraceae bacterium (assembly GCA_012521935.1). Taxonomy (GTDB): domain Bacteria; phylum Campylobacterota; class Campylobacteria; order Campylobacterales; family Campylobacteraceae; genus JAAYLJ01. The sequence continues at coordinate 634 of JAAYLJ010000129.1, forward strand.
TAGAGCTTTTAAGGCAGATTTTAAAGTTGATAAACCAGGACTTTATACATTTTATGCCACTCCAAAGTACTACTTTGAGCCATTAGAAGATCTATTTTTAAGGCACTATCCAAAGGTTATTGTAAGTGGCTATGGGATTGAAGATGGTTGGGATGAACCTGTTGGCTTGCCTTATGAGATTGTCCCTCTTGTTAAACCTTTTGGGATTTATGCAGGAAATCTTTTTCAAGGTAGAGTTTTGCAAAATGGCAAACTTGCTCCAAATACTTTAGTTGAAGTTGAGTTTTATAATGATTTAGGAGTTAGCGCTCCAACAAATGCGCACATTACTCAATCGGTTATGAGTGATGATTTTGGAGTGTTCTCTTTTGTGCCTATACATAAGGGTTGGTGGGGCTTTACTGCCATTATCATGGATGGTGAAAAAGAGCTAAATGGTAAAAAATATGAAGTTGAAAATGGTGCAACTATTTGGATAAAAGCTTATTAGATGCATATTTCTGATGGCATCGTATCTTTAGAAGTGGCTGCTGTTACGGCAGCTGCTAGCTTTTTGTTTTGTGCTTACACACTAAAACAGATGCCCTTACATAAAAGCACACAAATTTCAATCTTTAGTGCTCTTTTTTTCATAGCATCTTTTATTCACATACCTCTTGGCCCAACGCAGGTTCATTTAACTTTAGTTGAGTTTATTGCCATTTTTTTGGGTAAGTTTTCTGTTTTAGCAATAGCAATTGCACTGCTATTTCAAGCTTTGCTTTTAGGTTTTGGAGGTCTTAGTTCTCTTGGAGCGAATATTTTCATCATGGGGTTTGCCTCTTATGCCACATATTTAATCTTTAAATTTACCTTTTTAAAAAACTTAAATGCAAAACTTAGCTATTTTTTAGTTGGAGTTACTGGTGTTTTAATATCATCTTTTTTTCTTTTTATTGTGCTAGTTTTATCAAGCCAAAACTATTTAAAAGTTGCTAGTTTAGCTATGTTAGCAAATATGCCTATAGCTATTTTAGAAGGATTTGTGACGCTTTTTTTGTTTTTATATTTAGAAAAAGCATACCCTGAGATAGTAAAGGAGTCTAGAGTTTGAAAAAGATATTTTTATTAATGATTCCTATGTTTTTGCTTGCCCATAAGGTAAATCTTTTTGTAGATTATGAAGATGGTATGCTTTTTATAAGCTCTTATTTTTCAAATGGAAAACCTTGCAAATCTTGTAAATTTTCAATCCTAGATAAAGAAGATACTTTGCTAAAAGAGGGGTTTTTAAATGAAGATGGAAATTTTGAAGAGAGGTTTGAGAATATAGATTTGACCATAAAAATTGATGCAGGAGCAGGACATAGCGCCATGCAAAAGATTTTTTCTAAAAAAAATAGTGTAATAAAAACTGAAATGTCACAAGAAGATAGTAAACTAGAAGAGCTTTTAAATGAGAATAGAAGGTTAAAAAAACAGATTTTACTATTAGAGAAAAAATTGGACTATTTTGAAGTTTTTAAACTGCTTTTTGGACTATTTTTGATTTGGGCTATTTTTCAAATTTTAAGAAGAGTAAAAAGATGATAAACCCAGTTTTTTCAACTGTTTTTGCACTCTCTTACACTTTAATGGTTAGTTTTTTGAGCTTTTCATATCTTTTTTTATTGCCACTTTTAATTATTTTTTTTGACATAAAAAACCTCTTTAAAACCCTTAAAAAACTCTTCTTTTTAAATTTTTTCATAACTTTAATCGCACTTTTTTTATATTTTGAAACTACTTTAAAAGATGCGTCATCTCTTTTTTTAAGAGTTAATTTTATTCTTTTATTTAATTTAACTCTTTTTAGCAGCTCAAATCTCTTTGAAATCCCAAAGGCTTTGAGTATATTTAAACTTCCAAAACAACTCATTGCCACTTTATACTTTACTATTATTTTTATAAACTATTTAACAAATGAACTTAAAAATATACGCCAAAAACTTCTTTTTAGGGGGTTCACTCCTAAAAATAGTCTATTTACTCTAAAAACTTTTGGATCAATTTTTGGATATCTTTTTTTAAAACTAATATATTTAGAAAAAGAGTTTAAACAAACTTTGATTTTTAGAGACTTTAAAGGAGATCTTCACCTTAATCCTACCCTTGCTTTTAGTTACAAGGAAGCTTTTTTAACTCTAGTTTTCCTGCTAACTGCTTTTCTAAAGTTTTTATATGGATAGATCTATTAAGGTTTCAAATCTTAATTTTTGGCATGAAAAGAGTGCGATTTTAAAAGATATTTCACTTTTTTTAGGTAAAAATGAAAAAATTGCGATTTTGGGTGAAAATGGGGTAGGTAAAAGTACTTTATTGAAAATTTTAGCTGGAATTTTAGAGGCAAAAGAAGCAAAAATTACCATTTTGGGAAATGAGATAGAAAGCTTGAGTGATTTTAAGTCTATTAGAGAAAATATTGGTTATCTACCGCAAAATTTGGGTAGTTTTTTCATCTTACCAACAGCACTTGAAGATATCTCTTTTTCATTAAAAGTTAAAGGTATTAAAGAGGCTAAAAAACTTAGTGAGGAGTTACTAAAAAAGTTTGATTTAGAGTACTTAAAAGATAGCTCCATTTGGAAGCTTAGTGAGGGAGAAAAACAGATGGTTGCACTTTTAGCCACCATCATTAAAAGCCCAAAAATACTTCTTTTAGATGAAGCCACCTCTTTTTTGGATGACAAAAATAAGAATAGAGTTTTTAATTTTTTAGAAAAATATGAGGGCAGCGTTATTCTCATCTCTCATGAACAAAAACTGCCATCATTTTTTAAAAGATATGTTTTAAATGAAACTTTAGAGCATTTGGGCTCTTAGCTCTTCATCTGTTTTTATAGAAACTAAAGATGGCGCGACA
>JAAYLJ010000130.1 GCA_012521935.1 Campylobacteraceae bacterium
ATTAAAATAGATAGGCCTGCAAGCCCAATTATTGGGGATGTTATTGACATATCTTTAACAAAAATCACACTATATGAAAATATCACAAATGACGGTGTTGCTAGCCATAAAAGAGCTGGAAGAATCATATTTGTTCCAAACTACTATATTTTCACAAATGAGATATATAACTACACTCACTTAACCATGAAAACTATCATCGATTTGGTGGAATTAAATTTAACTTATGATAGTAATTTTGAAAAAGCCGAAAAAGTAACTACTGAAATAGTAGAAGCTTATAGTGGAAGATACGCGGATATGGCTAAAAGGCAGTACGATAAGCTAAAAGATAGATACACTTTAAGAAATATGCCCTCTTACCCTAGAGTTGTCTTTTATCCAAATCTTGGTGGAGATGGAATCACTATGGCTATCTGGTACATAGCGCCATATAGAGAGATTTTAAAGTTAAAAAGTGAAATCACAAAAGAGTGTGTGAAAAGATTGAATAAAGAAGAAGATATTAAAATCCTCTACTCAGGTACCTCTTTATTTGTAGAAGCTAGGCATTAACTAGCTTCCTTTTGCAAAACCACCACCTTAATACAAAAATCCAAAAATCCAAAGTGGAATTTTGTTTGCAAACCCTATCTCTATATCATCACAAACTACAAATGAATTTTCTATATTTTTAATTTGAGAAAAGCCTTTATTTTTTCCACCAATTTCTACTATATATTTCTCATTTACTAAAAAATCACCACTTTTAACATAAAACAGACTGTAAGAAAAGAGTTGTGAGGCAAAAAAAGTCTCTCTTATAGTGCCTATATCACTATTTAGTGTAAGAGACATTAGTAGATTTGTATTTGAAATATATAATTTATCTGGCATTCTAAAAGCTTTAAATCTTTTGCCCTCAAATACAATATGTCTCAAAAGTTCAGCTTTATGCAAATAGCCTATATAGTTATATAAAGTCACTTTTGAAACCCCAATAGCGGCACTAAGGCTCTCAATAGAGAGTTCTAATGGCTTAGAGATGGAGATAGCATATATTAGTTTTTTCAACATTTGAATATTTGAAGCACTCACATTATGAAGCAGGGCAACATCTGAATGTAAAATTGTATTTATATTATCTGTAATTTTTTGAATATAACTATCTTTTGCAGCAAAATAAAATGGATAAGCCCCAAATTTTAAATAATCACTATAAAGCTTTAATATTTTCTTCTTTTTAAGTTGAGTTAAAATACCTTGAGCTATGTTTTCATGATTTTTTAAAATATCTTCAAGCAAGAAGCTATCTAAAGAGATGCCAAGTGATATTTCACAAAACTCTCTAAGGGATAAAATTGGCAGTTTAAACATAGCATATCTTCTAGTAAATGAGGCATTTGTTATCTTTACTGCGCTTGAGCCTGAGAAGATTATTTTAATATCTAAAAAGTCATAAATCGATTTTAATTCCTGTTCAAAGTCTTTAGCTTCAAGAATCTCATCTACTATTATGCACTTTCCACCAAACTTATATAAATAGCTTGCAAATTCTAAAAGACTTATTTTTGAAAATAGTGGATGATCACAAGATATATAG
>JAAYLJ010000131.1 GCA_012521935.1 Campylobacteraceae bacterium
CAAAGCATCAATTATAAAATCTATATCTTTTAAGGTTGCAGCTTGGTTTGCATTCATTAAATGGATTAAAATATCACAATTTGCAAGATAATGCTTTGTTATCTCCTCTCTTAAAATAACTGGGTCGCCAAGCCCTGGTGTATCTACGATGCTTATTGTTTTATCTAAAAGCGAAAATGTAGTGCCTATTTCAACAGATTTTACAATGTTGCAAAGTTTTTGGGAAGATTTAGCGGAGGTGTAAGTTGAAAGATTTGCTAAATTTATCTCTTTAGAAACTCCCTCAATTGTTACATATTTTTGAAACTCTTCTTTTAAATTTTCTTTGGTTTTAAGAGTAAATTCTTCCATTTTAGGATTTAAAGAAGCACTATTTTCAATCTGCTTCCACTCACTTTTACTCCAAAAACTAACCTTAGCATATGGATTGTCACTATGCTTGATGATACTTAAATTTGCAGTTTCAGGAACAGTTGAAGTGCCTAAAAGTTCTCTTCCTAAAAGAGTATTTAAAAGGGTGGATTTACCAGAGTTCATCACTCCTGTAACTCCAATGGAGAAGGTTGAATGCAGTAGATTTTCTCTTATTTGTTCTAAGTTTTTAAACTCTTTAAAAAGATTTTGTTTTTCAAGATAGTTTAGTTTTTCTAATAAAAGCTCTTTAATTTTATTAAATTCAAAATCAACAATTTTCTCTTTTTGAATCTCTTCATTTAACTTAATATTTAAAGAAAGATTTTTTACAACTCTTAAAAGATCCTCATCAAGCTCACCAATTTTTTCTATCTTTTTTAAATAATAAAGCATCTCTTTTGCGATATTTGGTTCATTTTCTAAAATACTTAAAATAGTTTTTTGTGCAAAAATAAGCTCATTTTTACCAACTTGTACATCTTTCCAAAGTTTTAAAAAGATATCTTTAAAGTCGCTATTTTTTAAAAAGAACTCTTTTGAATGTTCATTAACTAAAAACATAGCAGCAAAATATGCTGATAAATCTTTATCATCTAGTTCTAAGGCTAAATCCAATTTCTCAAACTTATCTATTTGGGTTTTCCAAAATTTGGCCAAAGGCATAGATTTACTGCGCTCTTTCTTGTTTTATCACCGTATCAAGCATGTTAAATAGTACTTTACTCTCTTTTTCAAGCTCTTTAAAAAGTGCTATTATCTCGCTTTTTTCTTCTAAAAGCTCTGATTTAGTATCCCTCATCTTACTAGCTATTTTAGAAGCATTTGCATGGATTATGTCATAAGGATTAGATATATCTTTATACTCTTTCATCTGTCCAAAAATCTCACTCCCCTCATCTTTATACCATCTACCAAACTCACAATTTTCATAGTTTTCTACTGCTGCTCTTTCATCTATCACATAAACACAACTGTAAGTATTTGATTTAAATATTGCATGATTCATCTTTGCTAAAGTTATGTAAATTGTCTTTTGTATCTCAATAATATTTTTAGCGGTAATGTTTGAATACCCAATTAAATCTTGAAGTGTAGTTTTTAAAACATCTAAAGTTTCACTTGACTCATCAGCATTTTTCTTCATCTTACTTGCATTTGTCTCTATCTCATTTGTCTCTTGTTGCAATGTTTTTATAGATATTTCTATCTCAGCAGTTGCTTTTTGTGTAGTTTCAGCTAGTTTTCTAACCTCATCTGCAACAACGGCAAATCCTCTTCCATGCTCCCCTGCGCGCGCAGCCTCTATGGCAGCGTTAAGGGCTAGAAGATTTGTCTTATCTGCTATATCATTAATCACTTCAACAACATGACTTATCTCTTCAGTTCTTTGGGCTAAAATGGTAGTACTCTCTTCATTATGATTTACATACTCTACTAAAGAGTTTATCTTAGCAGCAGTTTCCCCTAAATCATCATAACTCTTGTCTGTTTGCGCAGCAGAAGTTTCTCCATTTTTTACTATCTCTTTTAACTCTTCAACAATTCCATTTAAATCTTGCTGGATTGTAGTAAAGTCATTTGATGAGCTACTAATTTGAGCAAGCTCGGCATTTAGTGCATTTTTAGCAATAAATTCATGGTTTCTTTTCATGGCATTTACTGCGGTATTTACAAGCACTGTCTGTTCCCTAAACTCTCCGTGCATCCCTTTTTGAAGGATTTTTCTATTAAAATTCTCTTTTGAAGCAGCAAAAATGGTTGCTTTTATCTCTTTAGTAATTAATTCAAAATTATCTAGCAGTGTGTTCATGTTTGAGCAAAGAGTCTTAAGCTCTCCTCCATCTTTAACCTGAACTATCCTATCATGCAGCTCTCCATTTGCACTTTTATCTACAATATTTGCCAAAACCTTAAGAGTAGATTGAACTTTTCTAATATTTATAAACATAAACCAAGCTAAGGCAAAGTTACTTAAATTTATGATTTGAATAGTGTTAAAACCATTTATTACAATCTCAGTTATAGCAGCAATGGTAAAAATAAGGATTGATAAAATGTTTGCATATTGGATTTTATCCAAAGAAGATAGTCTATTCATGCGAAAGTAATAACTCTTCATATGTAACCTTTAACTTAGATAGCGCATCAAGTAAAATTTTAGTTGAAGCTTCCATTCCACCACTCTTTTCTGCTTCAAGCATCTTTTGATAAAGAGGAATAATAATTTTTAAACCCTCCTTACTTGGAGCTCTTCTTACAGAGTGATAACCTGTAATTTTTTTACTTTTTGAGTCAAATTCTGGAGTTACATAAGCATGAACCCAATAAAATTTCCCAGTTTTTGTTCTATTTTTTACATAAGCAAAGATTTCATCACCCGCTTGAATGGTATCCCATAAAAGTTTAAAAACTGCTCGTGGCATATCTTCATGTCTTACTATGTTATGAGGTTTTCCTATGAGTTCATCCTCACTAAATTCACACATTTTGATAAAAAGATCATTAGCATAAGTAATCCGACCCTTTAAGTCTGTTTTTGAAACTATGAAATAGTTTTCATTAAAAATTTTCTCATTTCCTTTTTCAACTATTTCCACAAGCTCTCCTTGACTACTTTATGATAGTAAAGTCTATTTGGGAGATCCCAAATAGACTATCTTAGCGCTACTAATTTTCTTCTCATATAGGCAATTTTACTCTGCAAAGGTAAGTGTTTTGGGCAGTTATCTTCACAAGCTAATAAGCTCATACATCCAAAAACTCCATCATCATCACCTATTAACTCATAAAAATCCTCATCAGTTCTCTCATCAAGTGGATCAATTCTAAATCTAGCCACCCTATTTAATCCAACTGCTCCAACAAAATTTGGTCTCATAAGTTTTGTTCCACAAGCCGCAACGCAAATCCCGCACTCAATACATCTATCAAGTTCAAATGTCTCTTGTGCAACTTCTGGCTCAATTCTTTTTTCTATCTTAGATATATCTGTTTTCTCTTTTGAATGAATCCAACTCTCAACTCTTTTACTCATCTCATTCATCCAATTTCCAGTATCTACTGAGAGATCTTTGATGAGTTTAAATGCTGGCATTGGCATAAGTTGGATTACTCCATCAGGATAATCTTTAGTTAAAGTTCTACAAGCAAGTTTTGGAACACCATTTACCATCATTCCACAGCTTCCGCAAATCCCAGCTCTACAAACAAAATCAAAACTAAGATCCGCGTCAAATTTTTCTCTAATCATCGTTAGAGCGATAAATAGAGTCATTCCTGCTGTCTCTTCTAGCTCATACTGCGCAAAATGTGGTTTTGAAATCTTACTATTTGGATTAAACTTTAGTGCTTTTATAGTGATCTTCCTACTCATAGCCAACTCCTACTCTCTCGTTTGGTGCTTTAAATTTTTCTTGAAGCTCAAATGGCATCAACGCATCTTGAATCTCTAGGCGGCTCTTGCCGGCCGCTTCCATCTCTTCACGAATTTTATCAACCTCTTCTTGCCTTTTGATACTATCTGGATGTTCAATAATATTTCCTTTAACACCATAACCACGGAAAGCCGGTGGCATTTCCATTTTCATAATATCAAGCGGTTCATATTCAACAGTTGGGAGAGTATCACCCTCTTTCCAGGATGTGAGCGTTCGTTTTAGCCAATTCTTATCATCTCTTTTTAGATAATCTTCTCGGTAGTGCGCCCCACGACTCTCTTTTCTTTGCAGTGCTCCAACCGCAACACAAAGTGCAAGCTTTAGCATCTTTGGAACACGGTAAGCATCTTCTAATTCAGGATTGGCTGCGCGGGATTTTGATTTAACTGTAACATCATGAGATTTTTTAAGCAACTCTTCTAGCTCATTTACAGCTTCAGTCAATCCCTCGTGGTTTCTAAAAATTCCCACTTTTTCCCACATAATCTCTTTCATGCGGTTTTTGATATCATAGATATTGTTTTTGCCCTCATTTTTAAGCAATTGATCTATAAGAGCCTCTTGCTCCCTTACTGCCTCTTCAATGGCCTCTGTACTTATATCAATTTGTGCATTTTTGCAAAACTCACCAAAGTAGTCTCCAACAATCATTCCAGATACCACTGTTTCGCTCACTGAATTTCCACCAAGGCGATTAAATCCATGCAAATCCCAGCATGCTGCTTCGCCAGCACTAAAAAGACCTTTTAGAGTTGGTGACTCTCCTGTTGGTTTAGTGCGGATTCCGCCCATTGAATAGTGCTGCATTGGAAGTACTGGCGCCCAGCCTTTTGGCCCCTCATCAGCCGGATCGATTCCATTAAAAATTTTACAAATTTCTTGAACATCGCGCAAATTTTTCTCAATATGCTCTCTGCCTAAAATAGATATATCAAGCCAAACATGTTCGCCATAAGGAGAAGGAACGCCTTTTCCATTGCGAATATGTTCCATCATACGTCTACTTACTACGTCACGGCTTGCAAGCTCTTTTTTTTCAGGTTCGTAATCTGGCATAAATCGATGTCCATCTACATCACGCAATACGCCACCATCTCCACGGCAACCTTCAGTTAATAAAATTCCAGAAGGAACTATTGGAGTTGGGTGAAATTGGACTGCTTCCATATTTCCTAGTTTCGCCTTGCCTGTCTCAAGCGCAATGGCCGCGCCAATTCCCTCACAAATTACCGCATTTGTCGTATGCTTATACAGTCTTCCATAGCCCCCGGTTGCTATTAAAGTTCCTTTGGCAACATAAGCAATGAGTTCACCTGTTATTAAATCCCTAACAATGGCACCATAACATTTATCTCCTTCATGGATTAACGCGATGGCTTCTTTTCTATCTTCAATATTTACATCTCTTTTAAGTGCTTCATTTGCAACTGCAAAAAGCATGGTATGCCCCGTGGCATCAGCTGTATAGCATGTTCTCCACTTTTTAGTTCCACCAAAATCTCTTGAGTGGATGAGCCCATGAACTTCATCTTTCTCTTCAATGACAGTTTTTTGTGCATTGATAATGGCAGTTCTTTTTCCCTTTGTAATTCTAGTCCAAGGCACTCCCCAAGAAGCAAGCTCTCTAATGGCTTTTGGAGCGGTTGTAACAAACATTCTTGCAACTTCTTGGTCGCATCCCCAGTCACTCCCTTTTACAGTATCAGCAAAATGAAGATCCTCATTATCTCCCTCACTCATCTTTGAGTTGCCAAGACTAGCTTGCATACCGCCTTGAGCAGCCGCAGAGTGAGATCTTTTAACTGGTATAAGGCTAATTACAGTAGTACTTAACCCCTCTTCTGCCGCAGCAACCGCAGCTCTTAATCCTGCTAAGCCACCCCCAATAACTAATGCGTCACAATATTTAATCTTCATTATGCTTCTACCTTCCTATCTATTGCTATGTTGTACTCTATGGCACCCATATAGCGCTCTCCAACATGATTTCTATGCTCATATCCAATCTTCATATAAGCAGCTAAAGTTAATATTCCTAAAGCTAAAAAGAAAGCAGTAATTGCCCATTTTACTTTGACAAGTTTTGCACGCGTCTCTTTGCTGTTTTTTCCCTCAAACCAGCCCCATTTTACGCATAGCCTATAAAGGCCAATTGATCCGTGAAATTCAACTGCTAGGAGTAAAATAAGATAAAATGGCCACATAAAATCAGACCACATTCTATCTGAAGAGGCGTATGGCCCAATTTCGCTTGCTTTTGTCATCATCATATATAGATGAGCTGAGCCCAAGAAAAACATGATAAAACCAGTAATTGCTTGAACAAACCATAGCGTTGTATCACTATGTTTCATCATCTTCATGTGAGTTTTATAGACTTGAAACTGTCTAAAATTAATTGGAAATTTTCTCATCCCAAGCCCTGCATGGACTATAAATATGATAAAAACAAAAGCAACCACAAAAGAGACAATAACAGGTTGTGGCTCTTTTAAAAACATACTTCCCTCAAAAAAGCGAGTTACAGCTAACATTGCATCCTTGCTGATTAATATGGTAGAAACAAAAAACATGTGTCCCCACATAAACAAACCTAAAAATAGGCCAGTAGCACTTTGGATATAGTCTAGTTTAGCTGGCAATCTACTCTTTTTTCCGTCAATAGATTTACCCAAAAAACCCTCAATAAGGTCACTCACGCCTAATCCTTTTTGTAGAAATTAAAACATTAAAGTAGTAATGATACCCTTTTGTTAATAAAAAAAATGTTAGGAAGGTCAATTTTTAGACTCTTTTATGCTCTTTTTGAGACTTTTTGTATAGATAAAAATAGAGTAAAATTGAAGATATAGCAACAAAAAATGATAAAAACTGCCCCATGCTAATCCACTCTTTAAAAAGATAACCAATTTGATAATCTGGCTCTCTCCAAAATTCAGCTACAAATCTAGCTAGCGAATAAAGTAATCCATACATTGCGATAAGCTCTCCAGTAAAGCGCTGTTTTTTTCTATAAAAAAGCAAAATTATAAAGACTATTATCCCTTCTAAAAAAGCTTCATAAAGCTGGGATGGGTGGCGTAAAATACCAGCTACATATATGCCCCAAGGAACTTCTGTGGCCTTTCCAACTAACTCTTGATTTAAAAAATTTCCCACTCTTCCAAAAACATAGGCTAAAGGAACTGAAAGAGCAACTAAATCTAAAAAAAGCCATGGATTTTTTTTGTGTTTTTTAGAAAATCCCCAAGTAGCTATCAAAAAACCTATCAAAGCTCCGTGGAAACTCATCCCCCTAATACCTACAAATACTCCATTTGCAAAAGGGTTAAATATCTGCCAAGGGTTAGTAAAATAGTAAAGTGCATTTGGATCATAAAAGATTATATAGCCAATTCTAGCTCCTAAAATAACTCCAATTTCAACCCATAAAAAGTATGAATCTAACGTTTTTGGCAATATGGATTTAAAATATCTCTTGCTAAAAAACTTTGCAATATAAAGTGCGCTTATTAGTGCTAACGCGTACATTATCCCATACCAATGCACTGCTAATGGTCCAAGATTAAATGCAACTGGGTTAAAATGGGTGTAGATATAGTTCCAAGAAGACATCAAGTTCCTTACAAAATAAGGAGTATTATAGTAAGTGAAAATAAAAGAGAGATTTATTTATGAAAGTCCCGCTTTGGTTAAAGCGGGAAGGTTTATTATTTTGTCTTAAATTCTGAGAGCATTTGAGTCATCTCATCTGCTAACTCTTTAGTGTTTTTAGCCACTCTTGCCGCAACTTCTGCCTCTTCTTTATTAGATGAAGCTAGCTTTTGTATATCTTCAATTTTATTTACAAAGTTATCCATTCTTTTTGCACTATCTTCAATTGAGCTAGCAGTAATAGTCATGCTTCTAGCAGCATTTTGCATTCTATCACTCACACTCTCAACCTCAACTCTTACCGCATCACTTTGCTCTACTAACCCCTCTACATTAGTTGCATTTGCATTCATCTCTTCACTTGCATTTGCGATTGATTGGGTTATGACACTTATGTTTGCATTTATCTCTACAAGTGATTTTTGAGTATTTTCAGCTAATTTTCTAACTTCATCCGCAACAACGGCAAATCCTCTTCCATGCTCTCCTGCGCGCGCTGCTTCAATGGCAGCATTGAGGGCTAGAAGGTTTGTTTGATCTGCTATATCTCCAATTACTTCTAAAACAGTTCTAACATTTTCTGCATCCTCACTAAGTCTTGTTAATTTATGGGCTAACTCTATTTCAGATTCAGAATTTTTATTTATCTGTTCTATTGTTTTTTCAACAAGAGCTTTTGAGTATTGAAGCTTTTCATTAGCTTCAAGCATTTCATTCATAGTGTTTTTTGCCTCTTTAGAAGAGCTTAAAAGAGCGGTTTTTAGCAGGTTTGCCTCTTGAGAGTTTTGGGTTAGTATTTGGGCTTCTTCATTTATGTTTGACTCAATTTTTTCAAAAGAACTGTTAAGCTCATATGCAACTTTTGCATTCTCATCAGCTCCTGATTGAGCTCTAACTATCAAGGAGTTTAAACTCTTTACAAAAGCACCAAGTGAGTCATAAATGCCTTTAAAATCATCTTCGCCCTCTCTTGAAACTTCTGTTGCTAAATCTTTAGAATCTGAAACATTTAAGATGGTATCTTCTAAGCCTTTTACTCTTTTTTGAATATCTCTTGAAATGATAAAGCCAAAAAGAAGTGAAAATATTATAATTCCAGCCCCAATGAAGGCATCAAACAAAGCAGTAGAGGTAAAATTATCCATAATCTTATCAACCTCTTTGCTTATCTCATCATCAACCTCTTTTAAAAGATTTATCTTCTTAGTTATAGTTGCAAACCAATACTCAGCATTAACGCCAAAGCCACCTGTACTAGCATTATCTATGGCGATTTGCCTCATCCTCTCAACATCTTTAATGGAGCTATCTTTCATAGCTTGATTGTAAGCGTTTCTTAAATTAGCGCTAGCATTATCTAAAAAAGCGTCCATATACGCATCTTGCTCAGCTACAAGTTTAATAAACCTTACAAACATCCCTGGAGCAAAACCATCAGCCCCAAAAGTACCACTTAAAACAGCCCTTTCTATCCCAGCTCTCTCTTTTGATTTTAAAAAAGCAGTATATGCAACTAAGGTTTTACTCATCCCATTCTCAGGCGATAATCTTCCTGCAAATGCGGTTAATTCAAGCATTCTAGTGTTCATATCTGTGTACCAAGAGACTACTTCAGGCACTGTAATGCCAAGTGAGAGCACTCTTTCTCTCATACTAGGTATATTTTCTAAATCTTTATCTAACTCTTTGACTTTATCGATAAACTCTTTAGGAAATTGACTAAAGTTTGCATTTTTCATAAATATTTTATATGAGCTTAATTTTCTATCTGTTAATTTATGTTGTTCTTTTAAAATATCGTTAAACTGAGTCCCTTTACTACCTACAAAACCAGAGCTTGAACCTCTTTCTTTTTGAGTTTCATGGATTAAAAAAGAGATCTCTTTACTCATGTTTGCTAATACATAAACGGTATCTAATCTAGTTTTAAATTCAAAATCATCTTTAACCTTTGTAGTTGTTAAATAAAAAAGTCCCAAAAGCGGAACAACGGTTAAGGCTATAAGTTTGCTTTTTATACTCTTTAACATCACTATTAATCCTTACATTTAAGATTATTTTTATATTTGAGCGCCATTATATAGTAATTTTATCGTCATTACTATGACTAAAGTCAAGAAAAGTGGGAGATAGACTCTTGCAAAGACTCTTTATTTGAGGCTAATCCTTCCATTGTCTTCTCAAGCTTTTTGACTGACTTAGTACTCTCCTTTGAATGAGATTGTAACTCTTTGATGATCTTTACCAAAAGATCAGTCTGATCCTTTGCATAGTTTGCATCTGATTTGATATTTCCAGAAGACTCAACGCTAGAATCTATGGAAAATCTCAACTTTTGTGTTCCATCTTTTGCCTTTTTTGCAATAGTTAAAACCTCTTTTACATGCTCACTGTTTTTAGTAATGGTGTCTTTATTCTCTTTTACCGCCTCAATAATGGCTTTAGTGTTGTTGCTTATATTATCTACATTTTCTTGAGTGTGTTCAGCTAACTTTCTAACCTCATCTGCAACAACAGCAAATCCTCTTCCATGCTCTCCTGCGCGCGCTGCTTCAATGGCAGCATTAAGTGCAAGGAGGTTTGTCTCATCTGCAATATCTTCAATGATTGAGAGTATTTGTGCAATAGCTCTTGCCTCGCTACTAAGTCTTTCTAAAGAGAGGGCAATCCTCTCTTCATTTTCACTAGCAGTTTCCACCGCCTGCCAAACCTCTTCAACTATCTTTGTATTTAACTCAAGCAAGTTAATGGCTTCTTTCATATTTTTTTCATTTTTTAAAGCTTCATTTACAAAGTTTTGAATCTTTAAAAGTATATCCTCACTTGCTGCAATGGTTTGATTTAAGGCTACTTCCTCTTTATCTTTTGTCATTATTAGGGTTTTAAATATAGCTTCAAGCTCTTCAAGAGTTTTAGAGATGGCATCAGTTCCATTTGTCACATCTTTGGCGGTTTCGCCTATCCTAGTTTTGAAAAAAGATATGGCACTTAAAGTCTCTTTTGCTTCACTATTAAATGAAGTGTTTACCTCTATATTTCTTTTTAAATTCAAGTTTCTTAGCTCATTTATCATCTTTTTGCTAAGCTCAACTCCCCATCTTTTCTCATCCATATCATGCCAAAGCAAAATAGCTGCAAGAGCGTACTGGACTAATGAGCTATAAAGTGATTCTGTTAGAAAATAGCCATTTGCTACTAAAGCAACAATGCCAACTATGTGCACGCTTCTCATTCTAAAATATAGTGATTTGAATTTACTCATTGTGTGCTCCGCTATTTTTTAACTCAAATATATCCAAACAGGACTAAAACACTCCTAAACACTTTAATTTAAAGTTTTAAAAAAGCTTGCCTGCTTTTTTATTTTAACTCCCAATTTTTGCAGCAACTCTTAGATTATATGATTATATCTATTAGCAGTAGATTAAATATTTTTTTAGTTTTATTTAAATACTATACACTTGTAGTAATTGAAAAGGTATTCAAAATGAGCCGTAAATTTGAAAAATTTGGAATCTTACTTGTTTGCATCGGAGTTTTAACTCTAATTGTTTTAGCTTTGGTTTTTTCGTCACTTTTTAGTGAATATGAGTTTGCAACAGGTGCAGGATTTTTTGGAACTGTGGGAGTTGGCGCAATATTTTTATACATTATAGATGTTAAAAATAGGCCACAAGAGTTATCTCAAGAGGATTAAATCCTCTTGAGATGTAAATTAATTTTTTGCTTTTGCAAAATAGATTTTTTGCACTAAATCATAAAATGCAACTGATCCACCAATAATCATCAAGCTATCTGGGATAATTCTAACCCACATCCATCCAATCATCGGCTCAAGCGTCTCTCTTAATCTTGCAACATAGTATCCATACTCAAATGCAACTTGAGATTGATGGAAACCTATGATGATAGTAGGAAGTGCATATAAAAGTACTCCTATTGTAAGTAGCCAAAAGCCCCATTTACTCAAAGTTTCATTCCACTCTAAATTCTTTGCCAAAGCATTTGCTCTTGCTGTCATATAGATAAAAGCGTAGCTTATGTATCCAAAAGCTCCTAGCATTGCTATATGAGCGTGAGGCATAATTAGATAAGTTCCATGAGAGTAATAGCCTATGGTTGGAGTATTTATCACCATTCCAAGCCAACCAGCTCCAAACCAGTTTAAAAATGCTGATCCAGCAAGCCATAAAAATGGAACTCCCCAAACAAAAGTTTTTCCTTGGTTTTTAATGTCATAGTGCTGCTTTAGCGCTTCAAGCATTAAAATCACAAGTGGTAGTGGCTCAAGAGCGGAGAATATCCCACCAATTGCAATCCAATACTCATCTGCACCTTGCCACCAGTAGTGGTGTCCTACTCCTAAAGTTCCTGTTGCAATTACAAGTAGTATTTCAAAAAGCATAATCTTTTCTGCAACACTTCTTTTAACTAACCCAAGTGCAACAGCTAAATAGGCTAAAACTCCTGCTGCAAAAAGCTCAAAAGTAAGCTCTACCCAAAGGTGAACAACCCACCATCTATAGTAATCATCCACTGTAAAGTTTGGAATTATATTATGCAGTGGCATCATTCCAGCAATATAAAGAGTCGCTATGCCAAATGCTGACCAAATGATAGTTCCAACTAAGATGTCATTTTTAGCTCTTCTAACAGTTGAGTAAACCATTCCAAACCAAAGAACTAATCCAACTAAAAGCCCTATATCCCAAACTCTTCCAAGCTCAAGATACTCTCTTCCCTCGCTTCCAAACCAAAACCAAACATCTCTTAAGTTTCCAGTTGATCCTAAATATATTCCTATGAGTCCACCGCCACCAACTACTAAAAGAGCAACCCATAAAACATCAACTAATTTTGGAAATCTTAAATCTTTTCCAGCAACTAAAGGAGCTATCAAAAGCCCACCAACTAGCCAACCAACTGCTACCCAAATTATGGCTAAGTTTAAATGAAGTTGTCTTACAACATTAAAAGGTAACCACTCTTGTGGAATTAAAAAGTTATCAGCTGGATTTGCGTAAATATGGGCTAAATATCCACCAAGAATCAGCTGTAACATACTAAAAAGTGCCACAATTGGGACATATTTTAGTAATTTTTCTTGTGATGGGAAAAGTGAGCTAATTTTAAGCGGCTCAGCTAATTTTTCAGTGCTTCCTTTCTTTTCTTTTACTAAATACTCATAAACTAAATACATTACAAGAATTGTCGCAGGCCAAAGGAGCAGCCATTCCCAAAGAGTGACTTTATGAACTTCCCAAGTTAAATCTTGATCTATTAAAGGCTCATTTGGCCAATTGTTTGACCATGTTCTATCAGTTCCAGGCCTAATTGAAGTTGCAACCATTTGAGACCAGTCAAAAAATGCTGTGATTAGCTTGGCTTCATCTGGCCTTATGACCCCACCTCTCCAAGCCCAGTCATGGTTTCCATTAACTAAAAAATCAACCATATATTCTTGATTTGCTTCGTAAGCTTTAGCAGAAGCATCACTATAAACTACTGCTCCATCACTCATTTTTGTAGATCTAATATCTTTAATGACAAGCGATTTTACAAAAGACTTTTCAGGCTCACTTAAACTGTCCATCTTTTTACCAAAGTGCTCTTGCCCATAATAGTCATACAAAAATAGTACTCTTTTGTGCATAAACTCTGTTGTAAAATCTGGCCCTAAATACGCGCCCATTCCAAGCAGTGTTCCATAGTTCATCAAACCAAACTGTTGGAAATTCCCCTTACCTAAGGTTATATCATCATAAGTATAGAGTGTTTTTCCACTTTGACTTTTGACAACTTGAGGTAGTGGCGGAACCTCTTTTGATAAGTTGGCAGTAAAATATATGAGTACAGTAACCATAAATATACCCAATATCCAAAAGCCCCAATATAAGCCTTTTCGGCTCATGACTCGCTCCATCATGCTAGCTGGCATTGAAACTCCTTTTTGATTTTGCTACTTTAAAGTAGTATATAAGATTTAGAAAATCTCATATAGCGCCTTAAGGTTTTTTATTAAATAGGTTTAAAAACTGCTAAAAACATAATAGTAATTGTTAAAAATGAGTAAAAATAGATTGGAAAATTGAAACTTTTCTCTTTAGTATTAATCTTTTTA
>JAAYLJ010000132.1 GCA_012521935.1 Campylobacteraceae bacterium
CTAAATCAAACCCTTTTATGCTCTCTTCTTTGGCGATATGTTTTGCTAAAAAAGGCATAAATTGAGTCATTCCTAATGCGTATGAAGTTGAGATGGAAGCTGGTATAAATCTACTCTCTTGCTTAGTGATTGCCAAAATAAGCGCTTTTCTATCTATGCTAAATGTTTCTAAAAACTCTTTATAAGGAGCTATGAAATAGTGCTCTTTGTAGCCACTTAATCTCTCTTTTGCAAAAGCGTAATGAGGGAGCGTCTCTTTTGTATAGAGTGAGTTTATGAAATTATCCAAATTTTTGTCTGCATTGTTTTTAAGAAATCTTAAAGTTTCTCGCCAAGTGTAGGGATCGGTTACTGAGTAGTTAGATTTTTTTTTCTTTGTTGGCTCTGGCGATAAAATTTCAAAAAACTCTTCATCAAGCTTCTCTTTAGCAGCTATTGAGTAGATATTCAAATCCCAACTTTGTGCTAATTTTTGAAGATGAGATTTATCATTTGAGCTTAAATAGAGCCAAAATAGAGCTCTATCTTTTTCAGATTGATAGTAAGAGTTTTGCAAGCTTTGCGTAAACCAAGAGATAGCTAGATCGCTATTTTTATGCATAAGAGCGTTAAGTCCTAGTAAAAAAGCAGAATAAGGCATAACATTAATATCTTTTGGAGTTAAATTTAGCAAAGATTTAGCTACATTTTTATGAGAATTTTCAATCACAACTTTATTTACAAAAAGATCAAACTTCGCCTCTTGTGAGAGATTTATCAAGGTTTGTTTATCTATGTTTTTATTAAAATAGTTTTTTCTAAAATTTTGTCCAATATTTACATAAAGATATAAAAAATGGGGAGATTTTATCGCTTTATCAAAAGGCTCTTTATGTAAAAGTGGCTCCATCCACTCAAATTCACCCTTGTAAAGTTTGTTTAGTTTTTTAAACAAAATCTCTCTTTTTTCAATATCAAAAGTTACCAAAAGAGATGGAGAGATCCTAATAGCCATGCACTCTTCATCTTCATTCCAAAAAGACTTTGAGTCCAAGTATAGACATTTAACTGCTTTTTTAAACTCTTTATCCTCCGCTTTTTCGCCAATTAGTTTTAGTAAGCGAGGATTAATGTTTTGGATTTGATTAAGTAGTTGCCAAGCTCCATTTGGCGATGGGTTATTTTCAAATAAAAATCTATATATATAGTAATCTTTAGCTAAAGAGCTGGGATAAGTTTCCAACTCTTTAAAGGTGCTAGATGCGGCTAAATTTAAAGATAGTAGCAGTAAAAGTAAATATTTAAATGTTGCGCGCAAGTCCAAAAAGCAACTTCACAAAAAAATTATCTATAAATTGCAGTGCAAGTATGATGATAATTGGTGAGAGATCAATCCCTCCAATAACCGTTGGAATATATCTTCTTACAAAGGCATATACAGGCTGAGTTAGCCTCATTAATACTTGAACTATTGGATTGTATGGATTTGGTTGTACCCAAGTGATTAAAGCCGCGATTATCACTATCCAAATATATAAAAATATAATCATATGCAGTACCTGCGCAACTGCTTCAATAAAGGTTGAAAGAATTATCACTTTACAATCTCCTTCAAAAAAGGGTTAATTATCTCATATATTAAGCTAAGTTCTGGCCCATTCTCATTTCCTGAGAGTAAAACTCTAAGTGGCTTAAAAAGGGACTTACCCTTAAGATTTGTGTTACTACTTAAATATTTTCTAAACTCATCATAACTCTTAAGTTTAGGAGAGTTAAGCAAAATTTCTTTTAAAATTTTAAACTCTTCTTCAAAGCCACTTGGGGCTATTTTTGGTTCAAAAAATGGTTTTAATTTTAACTCTATCTCTTTAAGCGTTGAAGCTTCTTCCGTGTAAAGTTTGGCCAATTTAGAAGATATTAAAGGGTTAAAATCAAAAAACTTTGCTAATTCATCCTCATCTTTTAATTTTATATGCTCTCTATTTAAAAATCTAAGTTTATCTAAGTCAAATTTAGCGGGTGATTTTGATATGTTTTTTATCTCAAACCACTCAAATGATTCATCAAGAGTAAAAACCTCTTTTGGAGTTTTATTGCCAAGTAAGATTAAATAATTACTAATAGCTTCAGGCAAAAACCCTTCATTTAAAAGCCAAATAACGCTTGATGCGTCATCTCTTTTGCTCATCTTTTTCCCATCTTGATTTAAGATGATTGGCAGATGAGCGTATTTTACCTCTTCATTAAAACCTAAAGCTCTTTTAATGTGAATCTGTTTTGGCGTGTTTGAGACATGATCTTCACCTCTAATAATGAAGCTTGCCCCTTGAAGCATATCATCAGCCGCGCATGCAAAGTTGTAAGTTGGATATTTATCATGTCTCATTATGACAAAGCTATCTATATCATCAGCTTCAAAAGATAGTTCACCTTTTATTGAATCAACAAAAGAGATGCTCCCTTTTGGTTTTTTCATTCTAATTACAAAAGGAGACTCATTGTTTAAAACTTCTAAATCAGATAGTTTTTCACACTTTCCATCATACCTATAAGCTACCTGATTTTTTTTAGATTGCTCCCTTTTTTCTTCAAG
>JAAYLJ010000133.1 GCA_012521935.1 Campylobacteraceae bacterium
TTGCAAAAGCACTTGGGGCAGAGGTTGATACTAAAGCTAAAACAGATGAAATATTAAAACAATTTTTAGATTTTAAATAAATTATGAAAAAAACTATAATCTTCACTCTTTTTTTACTGTTTTTACTCTTTTTAACGCTTTTATTTGGACTAGTGACTTCTCACAATGGGCTTTCATGGGGAGATTTGGCCAATATAAATGGTGCAAAAAAAGTGATAATTTATGAGTTAAGAGCCCCTAGGATTTTAGCAGCGATGTTTGGTGGAGCGCTTTTGGCTCTTAGTGGTTCAGTTATGCAAGGAGTTTTAAAAAATCCTTTAGCTTCTCCATTTACGCTAGGTGTTTCTGGAGCAGCTGCTTTTGGAGCAACATTTGCCATTATCGTCCTTCAATCACTTCATGGAAGTACAACTGTTATTGTACTGTTAGCATTTGTTTTTAGTATGTTATCCATGTTAGCAATTGTTTGGCTTGGAAGTAGGGCTGGGCTTGAGCCATCAGCTTTAATATTAGCTGGAATTGCACTTGGAACTTTGTTTCACGCTCTTACAATGCTTCTTCAATTTTTTGCTACTGACTTAGACGCTGCGGCCGCGCTGTTTTGGACTTTTGGTGATATGGGAAAAGCTACATGGACTCATGTAAAAGTTCTATCCATTCAAGCAGTAGTTTTAGGAACTCTTATCTTTTTTCAACATTGGAAGTTTGATGCTTTAAGTTTTGGAGATGATGCAGCTGTTAGTAAAGGAGTAAAAGTTAAAACATTTAGACTAACAATGTTAGTTTTCGCAACCTTTTGCGCCGCAACTGTAGTTGCTTTTTTTGGAATCATAGGATTTATTGGTTTAGCAGCTCCTCATTTAGTTAGATTTTCTATCTCATCAAAAAATAGCATAGTGCTGCCCTTTGGAATGGCCGTTGGCGCTGTACTTTTAGGAGCTTCAGATATCCTCTCAAGAGTAGTTGCACCTCCAATTATCATTCCAATAGGGATAATAACAGCTTTGCTTGTTGTTCCAATTTTACTCTTTTTACTCTCAAAAAGGGTAGCTTCATGAGAATTGAAAATTTAACTGTTTTAATAGATAAAAAAAAGATTGTAAAAAATTTAAATTTAAGTTTAAAAAGTGGTGAAGTTGCAGCTTTAATTGGGCCAAATGGTGCTGGGAAAAGTACTTTTTTAAAAGGAATTTGTTCCATAAATGTAAAAAGTCAAGGAAAGGTTTTTTTAAAAGAAGAGGATCTTTTAAGTTTAAGTACACACCAAAGAGCTAAAATGATTGCATATATGGGGCAATTTATTAAAGCACCCTCTTTTAGTGTTAAAGAGACTTTAGAGATGGGAAGGCGTCCATTTAGCGGGGCAATGCTTAGAAAAAAAGATTTACTTTTAATAGATGAGAGTTTAGAAAAATTTAATCTTACAAAAATCAAAGATAAACCACTAAATAGTTTAAGTGGAGGAGTGCAACAAAAAGTGATGATTGCTTCAGCTTTTTTGCAAGAGCCAAAAATCCTTCTTTTGGATGAGCCAATCTCTCATTTAGATCCCAAAAATCAGTTTGAAATGATGGATATCATAAAAAATGAAACAAAAAAGTCAAATATCATTACTTTAATAGTTTTGCATGATATTCACCATGCTCTTCATTACAGTGATAGTATCATAGCTTTAAAAGATGGTGAATTGGTAGGAAAATTTCAAAGCAAAGAGGTGGGAGCAAAGACTCTTAGCAATTTGTTTGATACTTTGGTATCCTTGCATGAGATTGATGGACATAGATTTGTCTATTATGGACATAGGCATTTCAATAAAGATTCAAAACATCACCACTAAGGGGGCAAAGTGAGTTTTAAAACAAAATGGGATAAAAAAGCTGCAAATTATAGTAGATATTCAAGCACTCTTAACCCTTTTATGAAAAAAGTGTTTGATTTTATCAAGCTAAATAAGATCAGTTTTAAAGATAAAAGCGTAGTGGACATTGGGTGTGGAACTGGAGTTTACACCATAGAAATTGCAAAAAGTGCTAAAGAGGTTTTAGGCATTGATTTTTCTTTACCTATGCTAGAAGTCATGCTTGAAGATGCAAAAAGTAATGATATACATAACATAAAAACTATTCATAGTAGATGGGATGATGCAAAGATAGTAAAAGATTTTGATATTGCATTTTGCTCTATGAGCCCAGCAGTTAAAGATAATGAAACTTTTTTAAAGATGCATAATTGTGCAAAAGAGAAGATTTATCTTGGTTGGGCGGGTAAAAGAGAATCAAGTTTTTTAAATCCGATATTTAGTAAATTTAACTCTTTTTACAAAGCGCCAAGCGGCGGATTGGAGCTTTTAAATTGGCTAAAGAGTAGAAAAATTCCATTTAATTTTAAAGAGATTAATGAAAAAAGAGTTTCAATCTACTCTTTAGAAGATGCCATAGAGAATGCATCTTGGCATCTTGGCATCAACAATGTAGAGGCCAAAAAAGATGAACTTGAAAAGATGGTAAAAGAAGCGGTAAATAAAAAAGGAGAGATTGAAAATATCGTAGAATCAAAAATGGTTTTAATTTGCTGTAAATAATTTTATAAATTCAAGCACGGCATTTAGATTTATCTGTTAAAATGATAGAAACTTTTAATTTAGGTGTAGTTTGAAAAAAGAGATATTTGTCATTTTAATACTTTTAATATTTACAGGATGCGCGCACCATTCACAAAATGATAGCGTGTTAGCGCTTGAGAGCAAAATAGATAAAAATACCCAAACACTACAAGAGCAGATGAATAAAAACACTCATTCTTGCATATCTCAAAACAAAGAGTTTTTGCAACAAAGAGTCATTTCAAAACTAGACGCCACCAATGAAAAGCTAGAAAAACTATTTAATGAGCTAGAAGAGCTTAAAAAGGTAAAACCTAAAATCATTATAAAAGATGTGAAAGAAAAAAAAGAGGAAAAAGAGAGTGTAAATATAAATAAAATTGACAAATTTGAAGAAAAGTTGGTGGTTGGAGGAGTAGAAAAAGTACAAATCTATCCAACAGACTTTCAATTTGACGCTAGAATTGATACAGGAGCTGAAACTTCATCAATTGATGCTAGGGATATTAAAGAGTTTGAAAGAGATGGCAAAAAATGGGTGAGTTTTGATCTTATAGAACAAGAGTCTAACAAAAAAATAAGAGTAGAAAGAGAGATAGTAAGACATGTAAAAATCGCTCAATCCCTAGTTGATACTCTTGATAGAAGAGTTATTGTGCTACTTAAGTTATACATTGGAGATAGAGCATTTTTGACTGAATTTACACTTACAAATAGAGATCATATGAATTATCCGCTTCTAATTGGCAGAAATGCAATAAAAGATATGATGATAGTTGATGTAAGTCGTGATTTTATCGCTCCATTAGTGATTGAGGATAAAAA
>JAAYLJ010000134.1 GCA_012521935.1 Campylobacteraceae bacterium
CACCATTAAGCCTACAAGTCCTGCAAGTGCTGTCCAATCACCAGCAGATAGCCTTAAAAACATACGCCATGGGCAGCCTAAAAATACTAATGCTCCTATCATCGCAAAAATGCCTAAAAAGAAACGAGCTATTGGTGCAGAGCCAGCACGAGGCCTAAACTCTTTAAATAAAAGTGCAGAAACAAATGCACCTAAAATAAGCCCAATAATCTCAGGTCGGATGTATTGCACAATAGCTGCATTATGAAAGCCAAGAGCGCCTGAAATATCGCGCAAAAAACATGCTGCACACATGCCCATATTGCCTGGGTTGCCAAATGTTGCCAATAAAGGCGCCACAATACCAAAAATTACGCCAGCCGCGATGGGCCAATAGGCTAATTTTCTCACTATACATATCCTTAAAATGATGAAATTTTACAATGAAGTAATGTTGTTGCTAAGCCTTAGCACTTGAATAAATTTGTTAGGAGTGAATTATAAGCTATGGATACTTATCAAGATATTAACTTTTTATTAACTTTTTAGTCAAATTAATAGTTTTATTAAATTTTAAAATAACTACTCACTTGTAGGCGAATGTTTATTTTTCATATTTATAAGCCAGTAAGCTACCGCTAAAGCAACAATGACAAGGCCTATGATAAGAAGTTCATTTATCTTATCAGCTGATAATGAGTAGATGAGCACTTTTCTAATCAAAGCTGCTATGGCAAACATAATGAAGGCTTCAAGCGCAAACCCTTTTCCTTGCAAATGTTTGATCTCTTCGTGGATAAGCTCTTTAGCTGCCCATAAAACAAGTAAGCTTCCTAAAACAGTCAAAACACCCTGCTCTAGCTCAATGTCTGAGAAAAACAGTAAATATACATCATACATAAAAAGACCAATTGCAAAAAATGCAACTACCACAAGAGATGCTGCTAGAAAAAGACTAACATATGAGTTGAATTTTTTAAGTCCACCCAAAATTGTCCGCTCAAACTGCGAAAGAGCTAAAAACTTGCTAAGCTCCTCCTCTCTATATGAACTTGTAAGAGTGTCAAGGTTCATATCTATGATTTTTTCTACAGCTTGAATTTGTCTATATTTTAACTTTTCATCATATTTACTTTGATGGATTTGCTTGAGGATGAATGTTCTAACAAAATTAAAAGCAGCATTTACATAATGAGTTGGAAGACCGATTCTTACATGAATTTCACCTATTTTATATAGGTAATTAAAATATTGCAAATCATAATTTCCAGAAAAAAGATTCTCAAACCAAGCTTTAATTTTGGATTTATGATAACTTATAATCTTTTCATTTTTCAAAAACTTAGCAGTTGAGCCAAAATCCCAGATAAAATCATAAAACTCATCCATGAAAGAGTTAGATAAACTGCTCATTTGGGACTGCATTGAAGATAGCAGCTCTTCATCTTCCTTTGTAAATCTATAGTGTTTTTTTAGTTTTTCATGTTTTAACATAGACTCCCCCAAGAAGTGTGGTTAAGATATGGTAAATTATTATACTCTAACTAAGATGCTAAAGACTCTTTTTCATGAAATTAAACTGTAACTTTAGGTAAATTATTATTTTGCATAAATAATTAGATATTTTTCTAATAAGATAATACTTATATGTATAAATAAAGTAAAATAAAAGATATAAGTAGATATTCTTACGTGATTATTATTATTTTTAGGGGCGATAGATGAGATGTTGTAAATATTTAAGCGTGGGCGCTATTTTGTTTTTGCTTACTTCTAGCGTTTATGCTATAAGTCTTAAAGACGCAATAGGTGAGGCTTTAGAGACAAATCCAGTAGTAAAAGAGAGACGAAAAAACTTCAATGAAACGCAACAAGATTTAGAGATAGCAAAGTCTGAATGGCTACCATCGGTTGATTTACAATCAAGTATTGGAAGAGTTAATAGTGGAAAGTTTAAAGATAAAAACAAAAACTATAGCCACTTTGTAGATAGTACAGCGTATAATCACTATACAAATTCACTAAAATTAACCCAAAATCTTTTTAGGGGTTTTAGTACAA
>JAAYLJ010000135.1 GCA_012521935.1 Campylobacteraceae bacterium
AAGTTCTCTTCTTTTTACAAAATTTTGAGTGGAGTTTTTCAAACATAAAGCCACTAACTCACTTTAGAGCGATATTTATAACTAAAAAATTTAGAATGCTTCCTTTTGGAATGGGTGAAAAAGCTCTAATAGTAGAGGAGAATTTAAAGCTTTTTAAAGAGGAGATTTTATATTTAAAATCAAGAATTTGCCAAAAAGATCTCTTAATTGCCGCTCCAAAAAGTTTAAATTTAGAAGTTGATTTTGAATATGACGCTTTAGAAGAGATTTTAAACCTTGATACTAGGTTTAAGTATATTTTACTTTTTGCAAACTATGAAGATCTTTTATCTCTTTTTGAAAAAAAAGAGAGCAACAAAGAGTTAACTCTTTTTTAGGAAAAATAGTGATTGATATAGAAAATAGTACAGATTTCACTCCTCCAAAAGAGGAATTTTTAAAGATTATGGATTATTTAAATGTTAAAAATGTTGAACTTTTAATAGTTAATGAAAAAAAAATGCATGAGTTTAACTTAAAATTTTTAAATAAAGATAGGCCAACTGATGTTTTAAGCTTTCCACTTGATCCATTCCCTCACTCAATTCTTGGAACAATAATCATAAATATAGACATGATAAAAAGTGCTTCAAAACTCTATGGGCACTCATTGAATGAGGAGGCTTTACTTCTTTTTTCTCATGGCTTACTTCATTTAATGGGATACGATCATGAGGTTGATGATGGGCAGATGAGAGAAAAAGAGAGGGAGATAGTTGAATTTTTCAATCTCCCTGCAAGTTTAATCATAAGAGAGGGTGGTTAGATTTTAACCACTTTTATGGGTGGGGTGGTCAGGCTTTCAGAAAAAATCCTCTCCATTTCATTTGAATAAATCTCTCCAATATCCCCATTTCTATCTATAAATCTATGGGTTATGTTTAAAGCTGGGGCAATGTGCGTTTTAAAAATTTTAAGATCAAGCTCAGCATGAAGAGCTTGAATATGCTCTTTGTCTTTTATAAAATATGTTGGAAATGTTGCTTTAGAGATAAGATATTCGGAATTTCCATGAATCTTAATCTCATCATAGCTTTTTAAAACATCTTTTATGTATTGACATTTTTCTTGATTATTTTTATCATTTGAATTTACCAAAAAGATGTGTAAAAAATCGCACCTCTCTTTAGCTTTATAAACCCAGTTTTTATCAAATTTTTCTATATTTAAATCACAATAAACAATACTTCCAATGTTATCTCCAGGCTTTTTGTATCTCATTAAAGACTCTTTATATTTTTGAAGATTGTTGCTATTTTCCATCAAAATAGCCTCATCTTTACTCTTTTCTATGAGACTAAACCCTTTTGCTTCAAAATACTCTTGGTTTTTAGGAGTAGAAAAAAGAAAAAGCTCCTCTTGCCCTCTTCTTTTTGCTACTTCTAAAAGTTCATCTATCACTTTTAATACAAATCTTTTGCCTCTAAGTCTTGGAGTTACAGCAACGCATTTTAAAATCTTTCCACTAATTCCTCCACATGCGACTATCTCGCCATCATCACTAGCAGTTACAAAAAGTTCTACATCATCACTTAAAACAAGTTCATTTCTATCTAAAAAATCTTTTACTCTATCTACTTGTCTCTCATTTGTAGCTTCAAACTCTCTAAATCTATACCACTCATTCACGCCTATTCCTTTATAGAAAAATAAAACAGAGGTGATTATAGCACTCTAAACTTTTGTGAACCTTGTAGTTTTCTTAAGCTTTTTTAGTAGTTAATCTTGGCAATTAGCATTTTAAACTTAGTTTAATATTTACTCTATGTAGCCCATTTCATGGAGTTTATTGTAGATTTTTGTAACGATTGGCCCAGCAGCTTGCCCACCATGCCCACCATGTTCAATTAAAACCGTTACAACATACTTTGGATCTTTAATTGGCCCATAAGATGTAAGCCAAGCATGAGATCTTTGAAGATACTCCATATCTTCCTCTTTCATTCTCTCTTTCACATCTTGCGCAATGCCAACAACTTGAGCAGTTCCAGTTTTAGCGGCAACTTTTACTTTAGAGTTAATAAGCCTCCAATAAGCTGTTCCATTTGGATGGTTTGCCACCTCTTCCATGGCTTTTTGCATAAAGCTAAGCTCATTTTTTTCTATGGGGGTTAAAATATTCTCATCAATTGAAAATTCTAACTCTTCATCATCAATATATTTTACAAAATGGGGCGTTACTTTTTTACCAGTAGCAATGATGGCTGTATGAAGGGCTACTTGCATAGGAGTTGAAAGAAAATACCCTTGCCCAATGGAAGTAATTAAAGTTTCACCTTGATACCATGGTTGTTGATATTTTTGCATCTTCCAAACTCTTCCTGGAACTGTACCGATAAACTCATTTGGTAAATCTACCCCAGTTTTTTGCGCAAACCCAAGCCGCTCTAACACGGGAGATATAGCATCTATCCCAACCTTTAAGCTCCCTTTGTAAAAATAGTCATCGCAACTCTCTCTGATTGCTTTGTTTAAATCTGTATGCGCATGTCCTTGTTTTTTCCAGCATCTAAACTTTCGCCCGCCAAGCTCAAATGAGCCGCTACAGTAAAATGATGTCTGTCTATTTATCTTAAGTGAGTTTAAAAATGCAAAACCCACTCCCATTTTTACAACTGATCCTGGCGGATAAAGCCCATTTACTAGTTTATTTGTAAAAGGATTATCCACATTTTGCATAAGTTTTTCCCAATCTTCATTGCTAATACCTGATACAAATTTATTTAAATTATACTCAGGGTAACTTCCAGCAGCTAAAATCTCTCCATTATTAACATCCATTATGACAACTGCGCCTGCATCTTTATCAAAAATTTTAGATAAAAACTCTTGCAACTCTAAATCTATTGTAAGGATTAAATCACTGCTTTTTGGTAAAGTTTTTGAAATCTCTTTTATCTCTTGATTAAAGGCGGTTACCTTGCTTTTTCTCTCTCCCTCTACCCCTTGTAAATACTCATTATAGTAGTGCTCAATCCCAGTTCTACCTGTATAGTTAATGATTCTAGCCATTGGATTTTCTTCCAAATCTTTTTGGTTTATCCTTCCTACATATCCAACTATGTGGGAAGCTAGTCTTTCATATGGGTAGTGTCTTTTTGAGCTAGGGAGTATCTCTAGGTTTTCTCTAAGACTAATGTTTGAAAACTTAGATATTACCTCATCATAAGAGATAAAATCTACCACCTCTACATAGTTTTGAGAGTATGGGGAGTCTTTTTTTAAATATCTCTCTTTTAATGTTGCAAAATTAAACTTAGGGAGAGTTTTAACTAAAAATGCTATCTCTTCATTTAAAATATCTTCCCCTTTTCGTCCACTTAAATGGGGCTTTATAGCAATTCTAAAGCCTAGTCTATTTACTGATAGTGGCCTTAAATGTCTATCTTTAATGGAGCCTCTAAGAGGTGCTAATCTTTCAACCTTGATGGCGTTTTGATGCGCTATTTCATCATAATATTTGTTTGATTTAATGCTTATGTAATAGACTCTTACAAGTAAAATTACCCATATTAAAACAATAAATGTAAAAACAATGCGCATTCTCATAATATACGATCTTTAAAAAGTAAAATTGCTAAAAAAGAGTCGATTGCAATATATACAATGTATTCAAAACTAAAGTGAAAAAATGGCCTATTTACAATGTATGCTAAAAGATTATTTGTAGCAAGCACACCAATATAGCCTGAGCTTACAAAAATAATGACAATGCAAGGCCTGCATTTAAATGTACTTTTTATCCATTCAACTACCATAGAGTAGTAGAAAATATAGAATAAAATTGTAGAAAAGAGGAAAAAACCTTTGCTAAGTTCGATAAAAATTACATAACTAATGGCAAAATATTTCTCTAAATCTAAACTCTTTAAACTCTTAACTTCTCTTTCTTTTATTAAAATCCCATATGTAAAAAAAAGCCCAAGTAGTGGTGAAAGAAGTGGAAAAAAAGATGTAGCTACTTGGTATAGTATTAGAAAAGATACCAATGCTATATTTTTTAAAGATAATAAATTAAGGCTATCTCTTCGCATACTGGGAAATATTTACACTTTATACAATCAGCCCAAATCTTGTGAGCGGGCAACTCCTCTTTTGGTATCTCTTTGAA
>JAAYLJ010000136.1 GCA_012521935.1 Campylobacteraceae bacterium
ATTTAGATGTCATCCAGAAATAGCAAAACTCACAAGTTCTCTCTTTTATGGGGGAATCTTGAAAAACGGTAGAGTTGTTGAAGATGACAAAAAAGCTATGTATATTAAAAATTCGCATGGAATGGGTGCAAGATTTATCTATCAAAATAGTGAAGGTGGATATGTTAATGTTGTGCATCAGCAAATTGTTTTAGCTCAAGTTGAAAATGCTTTGAAGCGTGGCCAACAATCTATTGGTGTTGTTTGTCCTTTTAGAGCACAAGCAAACGCTATAAATGAGCTTTACAATTACAAGCTTGCACACAAGTATCCTGACGCAGATTTCCTCTGCTCTACAATTCACTCTTTTCAAGGACAAGAGAAAAATGTAGTTATTTTTGATTTTATGTTTGGATATAATCCAGGCAATCAAAATATACCTAAAATGCTTGTTGGAGATATAACCTCTTCAACCGCTAAACTTTTAAATGTTGCCACAACTAGAGCAAGAGATTTCTTTGTTCTAGTATGTGACTTACAATATGTTAAATCTGTATTTAAAAACACTGAAGATAGCGAAAGATTAGCTATTTTTCAATGGCTGCAAGCTATTGAGCAACTAGCTTTTAACAAAGAAAATAATGAGCATGATTGCAATAAATTGCCTCATGCTGCATAATTTATAAATAAAAAACGACTATACCATTGCCTAAGTGCTTATTGGTAGAAAGTTTCCCTACATTTTAGGGTTTTTGGAGAGCTTAATTGAGCTTTGCAAAAATCCTAAACTCATCTCTCTAATAGTTTATTTAAAACTGGATCATAGCTTAATGCTCCAATTTCTAAGGCTATTGAGCTAGTAAGTGAGTTAATATCTTCCTCTTTTGCACCTAAAAAAAGTGTATCAAAATCTTTAAATGGGTGTATAGTGAAGTTTTCCTCACCCCTCCTCCACTCTAATATAAAAAACATATTGGTTCTATTAGAGTAAAAGATCTTTCTTTTTGAGTTTTTAGAATATAAGAAGTTTGATTCTAAAAATTTCTCTTCTAGGTTTATTATAAAATCTTCCATTTCAACTAAAAGACTCTTATGCACCTCTTCTAGGTAAATATTGTCTCTTGATAATGTATTTAAAATACTATCTTGGCTACCTAGCTCATATAAGTATTTTCCTACTACAATTGTAAGATCATTTTTCTCATCAATGCAAGCTAAAAATCTATTTTCATTGTCGATCAAATTTTATCCTTTATAGATCTTCTATTTTTTTCCTAAAGTCATTTTCAAACATATAGTCTATTGCTTTAGAAATTAATGCTGACACCTGTTCATTTCTCTGTTTTTGGGTAGTTGCATTACTTTCCTCAAAATATATTGGAAACATTGCGTCAAGCCTTTTTTTAGTAATTGAACTTAAGTTCACCCTATATATAAATGTTTTAATATTATTTTCAACTATTTCATCTAAAACCTTCTTTGTTTCATTTTTAGAAACTTCTTGCTCCATTTCACACTCCTTTTTAAAATTATTGTAAATTATGCCTATTTTATATGAAAAACACAATAACTTTTTAAATTAAATTGTTAATAAATTATGTGCAACATACCAACTACTAAAAATAAGCTATTTAAAATTTTAGCTTGAGTGTTTTATCCTACTATTTATATAACATACTGTATAGTATGTTGCGTTATTCAATTAAACCTGCTAAGATTAGTTTTTAACGAAAAATAAAGTGGTTTTTAAAATTGTGTGTTTACTCTATAAAATGAAATCTTATTAGAAATCTTTTTATTTAATATGAAAGATAGAAATTTATAGTTTTTTACCTAAATTTTAAAAAACATTACTTTTTATACTTATTGGAGCTAAAATGAAGTTATCTATTGAAAACAGTGGAATTGTTGCAAATTTAGAAAGATGGAATA
>JAAYLJ010000012.1 GCA_012521935.1 Campylobacteraceae bacterium
ATGGCAATATTTCCACTTTTAATGCAAAGCGCAGCACTATCAGCTGTGACATTTGGCCTGCTTTCATAAATTATCCCAATTACGCCAATAGGAATGCTTACTTTTTCAATCCTAAGCCCATCACTATTAATCCAACCCTCAAGAACTCTTCCTAAAGGTTCATTTAATTTTGCTATTTCTAAAATGGAGTTTGCCATATCTAAAATTCTATCTTCATCTAATTTTAATCTTTCCACTAAAGCTTCTGGAAGGCTGTTTTTTTCTGCCTCTTTTAAATCTTTCTCATTAGCTTTTAAAATCTCTTCTTTATTTTTTAAAATATCTTTTGACATCTTTTCTAAAAGAGAATTTTTCACTTTAGGTGAGAGATTTGCTAGCTTAGTAGTAAGAGTTTTCGCAACTTCTAATGTTTTCTCCATCTTTTCTTCCTTTTTAATGAAAAACTTGCTAAATTCTATCTTTCTATACCTTTATGGCTGATAATAGATTAAAAAGGAATTAAAAATGAAAAAGATTTATGATGTTATTGTAATTGGTGGCGGGCCTGGCGGCATTAGCGCAACACTTGAAGCAAAAGCTAGAGGAATGCAAAATATTTTACTTATTGAAAAAGGCGACAACCATTCTCAAACTATTAGAAAATTTTACAAAGATAGAAAAAGGGTTGATAAAGATTGGAAAGGGCAAATCATCCAAATAGAGGGAAATGTTGGCTTTGAAGATGGAACTAAGGAGAGCACACTAGATTATTTTGACTCACTTTTAGATAATGAAGAGATTGACACTGCCTTTAATACCGAGGTTGAAACTATCGTAAAAGAGGGAAATATTTTTAGCGTAACTACCGCGAAAAATGATTTTCAAGCTAAAGCCATTGTAATTGCCATTGGAAAGATGGGAAAACCAAATAAGCCTGATTATAAAATCCCACCTTCATTAAGACAAGTTGTTAACTTTAACCTAGATAGATGCTCCCAAGGGGAGAAAATCTTAGTTGTAGGTGGTGGAAATACTGCGGCGGAGTATGCAATTGAGCTTTCAAGAATTAATACTGTAACTTTAAACTATAGAAAAGCTTCTTTTACAAGGTTAAATGAGGTAAATAAAAAACAGCTCTTAGAGTATGATGGGCAAGAGCTTTTAAGATTAAGGCTTGGCATAGACATAACTGCGCTTGAAAATGAGTCAGGGCAGGTTAAGGTTTATTATGATGATGGTAATTTTACAATTTATGATAGAGTTGTTTATGCCATTGGCGGGACTACCCCAATAGAATTTTTGAAAAAGTGCGGAGTTACTTTTGATGAGTCAAATAGCCCTATTTTTGATGAAAATTATGAAACAGAGGTGCCAGGATTATATCTTAGTGGAGATATAGCTGCAAAAGATGGGGGTTCCATCGCACTAGCACTAAATCATAGTTTTAAAATCATTGAACACGCTGCAAGTAAAAAATAGATGAGCAAAAAAACTATCGCTTTTGGCTTTATAGCTCTTCTTATTTTAAATATTTACTTTGCTTACACTTATGGATCAAGTAGTGTTAAAGAGCCAAGTAGTAGTGAGAGTTTTATAAACGGTTTAACTTTTGCGGACTTACCAAAAGAAGTCCAAAATGAGTACATAAGTAAAAAAGATCTTGAATCCTTAGAAAGACTTGGGCTTGTCTCTCAAACAAACACAAAAGAGCTTTTTATCACTACAGATGAGCCATTAAGCGATAATATTGATGAGCTAAAAGAACAGATAGTCACTCTTAGAGAAAAAAATAACTTTTTATATCAAGACAATATTGATCTTTCAAATAAAAATTGGGATTTAGCATTAAAATTAAACAGTGAGCAAAAAAATATTGAAGATGAGAGACAAAAACTAACAACAGGGCATCTTGAAGCTATGAATTTAGTTGAAGAGCAGCACTATCAAAACATAAATGACTTGACTAAAAGGATAAATTATCTTCAAGAAGAGTCTATGAATAAAGCTAGAAAATATGAGAATAAAATCATTGAGCTTGAAAATAGCATTAGAGATTTAGAGAGATCTTTACGAGAAGAGAAAAGCATTAAAAATGAAAAAATAGCAGCTGCTACAAAAGAGCAAAGAGTTAGTAATTCAACTTTGGCTGAGAAAAATAGGTATCTTTTAGATCAAGTTAAGGTACTTGAAAATAGGCTTTTTGATGAGTTAAATGAGAAAGATAAATTTTTACAATCTTTAAAAGATGAGATAAAAAGATTAAATTTGCAAATTGAAGAGAAAGAGAGCCAATATAGTCTAGCTTTAGCTAAGCACACAAAAGAGATTTTAGATTTAGAAAAAAAGCAAAATGAGATTATTTCAAAAAACTTTGAAGCTTCAAATGAAGAAAAAAGAGATCTTTTAAGTGAAGTAAATAGAAAAAATGAAGAGCTTGAAGCTAGTTTAATCAGATTTAATGAAGAGAAAAAAGCCCTAAAAGAGCAGATAGTTAATCTTGAGGAAGAAGTGGTTAAAAAAGAGTATATTAAAAAAAGAGAGCATGAAGAGTTAATTAAAGAAAATAGTAAAAAAGATCAAAAGTTAGCTCAATTAGAGCAGTTAATCTTAAACTTGCAAAATGAACTTAAAAATGAACAAGAGAGCATGAATAAAAGATTAAAACAAAAACAAGATGAGTATTTAGCAACTCTTGATGAGATAAGAAAAAATTCAATAGAGAATAATCAATTAAAAAACCTAAAAGAAGCAAATGAAGAGTTGAAAAAAAGCCAAATTGCGTTAGATGAGAAAGAGGGTGAATTAGAGAAATTAAAGAGTGAATTAGAGGAGCTAAAAAAAGAGAAAGATAGAAGTTTGGCTAAAAATGAGAGTAAACATTTAGAAAATTATGATCTTTTAAATAGCAAGATAGTTAAATTAGAGCAAGAAAAAAATAGTATATTAAACCAATTAACTAAGCTTAATGAAAATAGCGTTTCATCTGAAATAAAAGTAAATTTAGAAGGAAAAATAGAAGTTTTAGAAGAGAAATTAAAAAAGACAAATGATGAAAACAACTCTTTAAAACTATCTCAAAATGAGCAATTAGCTAAACTAAAAGATGAGTTTTTAACTCTTTCAAATAGCTACAAAGAGCAAGAGAGGGATTATGAAGATAAAATCTCTAAACTCAATGAGCTTTTACTGATAGAGCAAGATGAGAAAGAGAAGTTATCTCAAAATAGCTTTGAAAATGAACTCCTTGGAAGCGTAACTTGTGATGATATGAAAAGTGGGGTAAATAGCCCAACTAATGAGTGCAAAGAAGAGGTTTTAAAGTTTTTAAATACTCATAAAAATAGTAAAATATTTGAAATCGTTGCTATTATTGATGGGGGTGGTTTTGCTGCTTTAAAAAAGGCTTCTACTTCAAATATTGGCATAGAAGACAGCGAAATAAAACGCCTCACAAGACTATCAAACATTGGGCTTAGTAAAGATAGAGTAAATAGTGCTAAAGAGCTGCTTGATGAAGTTATCGATAAAAAACAAATTGTAAGTTTTCCATCAGAAATAATAGAGACTAAAAACAAGCGCGGATTTGTGATAAGGGCTTATAAATAGTGCTACTTTCTCAGTTAAAAGATGGGTATAGGTACAATAGCGACTCTATATTTTTATATGATTTTATAAAAAAAAGAGGTTTTAAAGGCGTAGTTTTAGATGTTGGGTGTGGGTGTGGAATAGTTGGAGCGTTACTTAAAAAAGATAAAGAAAACATCGATTTATGGGCAGTGGATATTCAACCCATAAATATCAATATAACTAATAAAAACTTTTCAAATAACTCTATTTTGGCAAATA
>JAAYLJ010000013.1 GCA_012521935.1 Campylobacteraceae bacterium
AAAAAATGTTGCTATGAAAGTCCCAGCTATAAATGCACCAAAAACAACTTCAAGCTTAAGAAGTATCATTATAGCTATCATGGCTACAAAAAGCGCCATAGAAAGCCTTATATCTTTCTCCTCTTTATCATGATGAGGCATTAATAATATTTTTAACTCTGGATACCACCAAAAAAGTACTTGAAAACTTCTAAAAACTACAAATATAAGCACTATAAATCCAGATAAATATAAAAGTGCTGTATATAGTTGAATCCCTATGCCAAACTCAAGCATCGCTCCTGAAAAAGTAAGCAGTGCAATACTTACAAGCTCTCCCATAATCCCAACAAACATCGATATATTAAGCCATGGCTCATCTTTTCCATACTCTTTATATAAAGCTAAAATAAGTCCTATGGAAAGAAGTGGCAATATAACAATAAGCAATGGATTTAACCCAAGTATTGAAGTAAAAATAAAAGCTAAGATGTAAAGCAAGGCAAGATAGACTAATCCTTGTTTTATAACCTCTTTATCCATGGTTACAAATACTCTTAAATTAACCTCGGTTCCTGCTAAAAACATAAGATAGAAAAATCCAACCTCAGCAACTGTTTCAAAAAGGTAGTGATTGCTAAGAAGTCCAAGATAACCAGCTAAAATTCCAAGCATTATCTCAATTGGAGGGATAGGAATGCGTAAGATTTTTGAAAAGTATGGTGAAGTAAATAAAATTACAGCAATTACTATTAAAATACTAAGTTCGTTCATATCTTATAGTCTCACTTTTCCAATCTACCTCATCAACCTTACTATAAAGATGAGTAACACTGCAAGCCTGTTCTTCCATCTTAACTAAAGCGCACTCAAAAATTGGCTCTTTTCTTGCACATACTTCACCAGGGTTTATAAAAAGAGTGTTTTTATTAAATGAACTATAAAAACGGTGAGTGTGTCCAAAAACTACCAAATTTGCATCTGGAGTTAAATAAAATGGGTGGTGCATCATTTTTATGGTTAGGTTTTTATGTTTAAAAAAGTGAGGTTCATGAAAAAGGTTATATTTATCTGTTAAATGATGTAACGCATAATCATTATTCCCAAGAACAGCCACATAAGGTACGCCAGATTTTTTTAAAAGCTTAAGTGTCTTCTCTTCTTCAATATCTCCAGCATGTAGCAGTAGCTCTACTTTAAATTCGCACAGTTTTTCTATACACTTTCTTGCTAAATCAACTCTTTTGTGAGAATCTGAAAGTATGCCTATAATCACTATTTTTCACTTCTATTTTTACACTTAATACACTCAAAAATCTCTTTACCCCTAAATGTTCTTTGAGCCATCATATACCCGCACTTATCGCATTTTTCTAAAGTGGGCTCATGCGTTGAGATGAAGGTGCATTTTGGATAGTTTGAACAACCAAAAAACTTTCCTCTTCTTGAGCTTCTTTGAACTATCCCGCCTCCACACTCTGGGCAAGGCACATCTATGGTTTGTGGGGAAGCTTTTGGTTTTTGAGTTAAATTTTTAGAAAATTTACACTTTGGAAATCCACTACAAGCTACAAACTCTCCAAATCTTCCTTTTCTTATAACAAGTTCACTTCCACACTCTGGGCACTCTTCCCCTGTTGGAATCGCCACTTTTTGGCTTTTTATCTCTTTTTTACCCTTCTCTATCTGCTCAATAAAAGGAGTATAAAACTCTCTTAAAACCCCTTGCCAATCCTTGCTGTTTTGAGCTATATCATCAAGCGATTCCTCCATTGCTGAGGTAAAGCTACTATCAACAATATTTGGAAAGTTCTCTTCTAGTAAAGATATGACGGTAAATGCAACCTCTGTTGGGATTAATTGTTTTTTCTCTATATTTATATAATCTCTTGCAGTTAAAATGGAAATGGTTGGCGCATAAGTTGAAGGCCTTCCAATCCCTAAACTCTCAAGTTTTTTAATAAGACTTGCCTCAGAATACCTTGCTGGAGGCTCTGTAAAGTGTTGATTTGCCTCAAGTAAACTAAGAGTTGCATCGTCTCCTTCATTTAATTCTGGCAAAAGCTTATCTTTATCCCCTGATCCATAAACTTTATAAAATCCATCAAAAATGAGCTTTCTTCCACTTGCTTTAAAAACTCCACTTTTACTTTTAAATAGTATATTTTGAGTTTCAAAAATAGCATTTTCCATCTGGCTAGCTAAAAACCTTGTATAGATAAGTTTGTAGAGCCTAAACTCATCTTTTTCTAAAAACTGCTCTGCTAATTTTAAATCAAAATTTAAAAGCGTAGGTCTAATAGCCTCATGAGCTTCTTGGGCACCTTTTGAGCTGGATTTATAATATTTTGGTTTTTTAGGAAGATATTTTTCGCCATACTCCTTTCCTATCAAATCTCTTACTGCATTTATGGCATCTTTTGAAACATTTAATGAATCAGTTCTCATATATGTAATAACCCCTTGAACTCCCTCATGAGTCTTTACGCCCTCATAAAGCCTTTGGGCAAGCATCATTGTTTTCTTTGGAGAAAACCCAAGCATTGAAGATGCACTCTGTTGTAAGGTTGAAGTCATAAATGGGGTCGGTGAAGAGGTTGTACGCTCTTTTTTCTCAATAGAATCTACCTTATAACTCTCATCTTTTAAAATCTCATATATATAGTAAGCTCTATCTTTTAAACCAATAGTCATCTTATCTATTTTTTGGCCTTCAAACTCAACAAGTATCGCCTCTATTATCTCATTAAACTTTGCATCTAAGCTCCAAAACTCTTCTGGTTTGAAAGCTTTGATTTCCCTTTCTCTATCGACTACTATTTTTAAAGATGATGATTGAACTCTTCCAGCGCTTAAGCCTTTTTGTATCTTAGAAGCAAGAAGTGGTGAGAGTTTATATCCTACTATCCTATCTAAAAGCCTTCTTGCTTGTTGCGCATTAAAACTATGCTCATCCAAAGCTCTTGGATTTTTAAGTGCATTTAAAATGGCATTTTTTGTAATTTCATGAAAAACAATCCTTGGAAGTTTTTCTGGTTCTTTGCCAATGGCTTTTGCAATATGATACCCAATGGCCTCTCCCTCTCTATCCTCATCCGTTGCGATATATACAATATCACTATTTTTTGCCTTCTCTTTTATCTCACTAACAATTTTTGATGACTCTCTTGCAACTCTATACTCGGGCACAAAAACATTATCTTCAATCTTTATGCCAAATTTGCTTTTTGGCAAATCCCTAACATGTCCTTTTGAGGCTATTACCTCATACTCTTTTCCTAAAAAACTCTTGATAGTTCGTGCTTTTGCTGGTGATTCTACTATGATTAAATGCTTCAAATGATAATCCTAATTTCATATTTTTTATGAAATTCTAGCAGAAAAAGAGAAAAATGGAAGATTTTGCAAAATAGGGCTAAAGTTTTTTTTGGGGTGTTCGATATAGCTATTAACAGCAAGGATGCTGAAATAAACTTCAAAAGGATTTGAAATGAGTTTTAGGATTAACACTAACATATCGGCGATGAACGCCCATACTTCTAGCCTTCAAAACAACCGTAACCTAAGCGGTTCATTGGCTAAGTTATCCTCAGGTTTGAGAATCAACTCTGCAGCAGATGATGCTTCAGGTATGGCTATTGCGGATTCTCTTAGATCACAAGCTAGTGCTCTTGGACAAGCTATTAGTAATGGTAACGATGCAATTGGTATCATCCAAACAGCTGACAAAGCTATGGATGAGCAATTGAAAATTCTTGATACCATCAAAGTAAAAGCTACTCAAGCAGCACAAGATGGACAAACAGCTGATACTAGAAAAGCACTTCAAGCTGACATTAACCGTTTAATGGAGCAGTTAGACAATATCGCTTCACAAACAACATTTAATGGTCAAGCTTTACTATCAGGTTCTTTTACAAACAAAGAGTTCCAAGTTGGTGCTTACTCAAACCAGTCAATCAAAGCTTCAATTGGAGCAACAAGCTCAGATAAAATTGGACACACTAGATTTGAAACTGGCGCGGCTATTTCTGCCTCTGGTACAGCAGCAGTTAAGTTTGTAAACATTACTGGAAGTAGAAGTGTTCAAATTGAATCAGTAGTTATCTCTTCTAGTGCTGGTACAGGAATTGGTGTTTTAGCTGAGGCAATTAACCGTGCTTCAGGTGAGACAGGAGTTAGAGCTTCTTATACTGTTCAAACAACAGGTTCTGGAGCTGTTACTGCTGGAACAATTACTGGCTTAAAAATCAACGGTATTGAGATTGGAAAGATTGAAGTTAAAGCTAATGACTCTGATGGAACATTAGTAGCTGCAATCAATGCTCATAAAGATACAACAGGAGTTGTAGCAAGCGTTGATAAAGGAGTTCTATCTTTAACAAGTGCTGATGGTAGAGGTATTGTTATCTCTGGTACAGGTCTTAGCACTGCTGCTGCTCTTACTAATGACAAGTCAGAAAACTATGGACGCCTTACTTTAACAAAAATTGGTGGACAAGATATAGTTGTTTCTGGATCAGGTTCATTTGGTTTTAGCGCTTCTGACACAGTAGCTGAGGCTTCAGTTAACTTAAGAAGTGTTAGAGGCGAGATAAGCCACAATGTAGCAAGCGCTATTGGTGCATTTGCTAACAAAGCTATGGCAAGCATGAATGCAGAGCAAAACTTAGGCGCTGGTGTTACTACACTAAAAGGCGCTATGGCGGTTATGGATATTGCTGAAGCAGCTTTAAAAGCACTTGATGGAATTAGAGCTGATCTTGGTTCTGCTCAAAACCAACTTGTTGTTACAATCAATAACATTTCTGTAACTCAAGTTAATGTTAAGTCTGCTGAATCAAATATCCGTGATGTTGACTTTGCTTCTGAGTCTGCTGACTTCTCAAAATTCAACATCCTTGCACAATCAGGAAGTTATGCAATGGCGCAAGCTAACGCAGTACAACAAAATGTTTTAAGACTTTTACAGTAGTAAACTCTTAAATATAATGGGCTTAGTTTAGGCTAAGCCCCTCCTTTCTTTGAAATTCCAATATTTTTGTTAAAACTAGATTAATATAGATATAATAAAATCAATAAATTTTTTACTTAGGGTTACCATGCACAAAAAGTTTAAGTTATATCTTTTTCTAATACTTCTCCCACTTTTTTTTGCCTCATGTCAACAAGAACAAAAGAGCCAAACAGCTCCTGCGCCAATTGAAATTGGTTTTATAATTCCAGTTAAACAAAGCGTTAGCATAAACATTGATTTAACTGGAAGAGTTAAGGCTAAAAATGTTGCTCAAATTAGGCCTCAAATTGGTGGAATTATTAAAAAAAGAGTCTTCATTGAAGGTAGTTTTGTAGAAAAAGATGAGGTTTTATATGAGATAGATGATGCATCATACAAAGCTACTTACGATAAGGCTAAAGCCGCTCTTGCAAGTGCTAGAGCAAATCTTTTAGGCTCAAGTTTAAAGCTCAAAAGAGCGGATGAGCTCTTAAAACACGATAGTATTTCAAAGCAAGAGTTTGATGATATAAAAGCAAATCATGACTCATTAGCTGCTTTAGTGGAGCAAAAAATTGCTGAGCTTGAGATGGCTAAGATTGATCTTCAAAGATGTCAAATCAAAGCTCCAATTAGTGGATATATAGGTATCTCAAGTGTAACTGATGGAGCACTTGTGCTTGCAAACCAAAGTGAGCCACTAGCTATCATCCAAGATACAAATAGTGTATTTGTTGACTTAAATCAATCATATAGTGAAATGCTAGCTTTAAAAAAGATTTTAAAAGATGAAGAGAAAAACTACATAGTTTTAACCCTAGATGATGGAACGGTGCATGATGAAGAGGGGATTTTAGAAACTAGAGAGCTTAGCGTGGATGAGGGGAGTGGTACAGTAACTCTTAGAGCTGAGGTTGGCAATAAAAGTGGAGTTTTACTTCCAGGAATGTTTGTAAAAGCAACCATAGAGAGTCAAAGCAAAGTTGAAGCATTCTTAATTCCCCAGCAAGCAGTCCAAAGAGATCAAAAAGGAAATCCTATTGTAACTATCATTGATGAGAATAGCAAAGCTATTACAAAAATAGTTACAACTCAAAGAGCGATTGAAAACAGATGGTTAATTAGTGCTGGCATAAAAGAGAGTGACAAAGTAGCAATAGAGGGTTTAAATAGACTTACAAATAAAAGTCAAATAACTTTAAAAGATTTAAATAGTAAATATGAAGATAAAAAATGATAGCTAAGTTTTTTATATTTAGACCAATTTTTGCATGGGTTATCTCTCTTATCATTATGATTTCTGGCATAGTTTCTCTTTTTTTACTGCCAGTTGAACAGTACCCAGACATTGTGCCTCCGCAAGTTATCATCGTCACAACATATACTGGAGCTTCAGCTCAAACGGTTGAAAATAGTGTTACCCAAATCATAGAACAACAGCTTACTGGGATCGATGGAATGATATATTTCTCATCAAGTAGTAGTTCATCTGGAACTTCTAGGATTAGAGTAACTTTTAAACAAGGAACCAACCCTGACATTGCTCAAGTACAAGTTCAAAATAAGGTTGAACAAATTCTCTCAAGACTTCCAGAGGTGGTGCAAAGAGAGGGTGTGAGAGTTTTCAAAACCCAAACAGACTTTTTAATGCTAGCTTCTATTTATGATTCAACTGGAAAGGCGGATAAAACTGACATATCTGACTTTTTAGTTAGCAATATTCAAGATAGTATAGCTAGGATTGATGGGGTTGGGGAGGTTAGAGTTTATGGTGGACAGTATGCTATGCGTATCTGGCTAGATCC
Source organism: Campylobacteraceae bacterium (assembly GCA_012521935.1). Classification (GTDB taxonomy): domain Bacteria; phylum Campylobacterota; class Campylobacteria; order Campylobacterales; family Campylobacteraceae; genus JAAYLJ01. Next base: position 6,781 of record JAAYLJ010000013.1, read on the forward strand.
ATTTAAACTTGAAAAGTACTCTCTTATGCCACTAGATGTGCAAAACGCTATAAATGCTCAAAACTCACAAGCAAGTGCAGGGAGACTTGGAAGTATGCCAGCACTTGATCATCAGCAACTCTCAGTTACAGTTACTGCAAGAAGTAAGTTTGAAAGAGTTGATGAGTTTGAAAATATTGTCTTAAAAAGCGACCCTAGTGGAAAAAGTGTAAAGATAAAAGATGTTGCTAGAGTGGAGATTGGGGCGCAAGAGTACAATAATGTCACCGCACTTAATAAATATCCATCTTCTGGGATATCTATCCAGCTTGCAAGTGGAGCAAATGCTGTTAAGACTGCAGAGCTAGTTAAAGAGTTTTTAAATGAAACGAAACAGATTTTGCCTGAGGGTTACGAGGTAGCCTATCCTAGAGACACTACAGAGTTTATCAAAGCTTCCATTAATGAAGTTGTTAAAACCTTGATTGAAGCCATATTTTTAGTTGTTTTAGTAATGTTTTTATTCTTAAAAAGTTTTCGTGCCACTCTCATCCCTGCCATTGCTGTGCCAGTTGTCATACTTGGAACATTTGCGATACTAAATGTATTTGGCTACACAGTAAATACTTTAACCATGTTTGCCCTTGTTTTAGCCATTGGGCTTCTTGTCGATGATGCCATTGTAGTAGTTGAAAATGTTGAAAGAAATATGAAAGAGAAGAACTTAGAGCCAAAAGAGGCAACCATCCTATCAATGGAAGAGGTAACTGGAGCTTTGATAGGCATAACAACAGTGCTATCTATCGTCTTTTTACCTATGGCATTTTTTAGTGGCTCTACTGGGATTATCTATAAACAATTCTCCATTACCATCATTTCAGCCATGGTTTTATCTGTCATTGTAGCTTTAACGCTAACTCCCGCACTTTGTGCAACTATGCTTAAAAAAAGTGTTGAAAAAAAGAGGAAAAATCTACTTGATTACTTTGAGGATGGATTTACAAAATTTTCAAATCTATATAGAGTTTGGGTTGAAAAGATTCTCCACACGCCAAAAAGATGGATGTTTATATATGCCCTAATCATAGCTTCATCAGCCTATGTTTTTGTTCTACTCCCTACGAGTTTTTTACCAAAAGAAGATCAAGGAAGTTTAATGGTGCAGTACACCCTGCCTGTTGGTGCCATAACTTCAAGAACAGTTGGAGCCGCGCAAGTGGTGGAGGATTATTTTTTAAATGAAGAGAAAGATAACTTAAATACTATATTTACAATTTCAGGTTATAGCTTTAGAAGTAGTGGACAAAATGTAGGAACAGCCTATGTTTCGCTAAAAAATTGGGATTTAAGAAAAGGTAAGGAGAATCATGTTGATTCCATTGCTATGAGGGCAAACAAAGCCTTTAGTAATCCAAAATCAAAATACTTCATTAGAGATGCAAGAGTTGTCACTATGAATCCAAGTGTCATTCAAGGATTAGGGGCTAGTGATGGGTTTGAATTTCAACTCTTAGCTAGCTCAGATACTACTAGAGAAAAGTTAAGTGAAGTAAAAGAAAATATCTTGCAAAGTGCTAGAGAGCACCAAAATATTAGTTCCATTAGAGCTGATGGAACGGAAGAATCACCTCAACTTAAAATAGAGTATGACATAGATAAAGCTCTATCTTTGGGGCTTAGCTTAAAAGATATAGATAACACTTTAAGCGCTGCTTGGGGCGGGATATATGTAAATGACTTTGTGGATAAAACAAGGGTGAAAAGAGTTTACATTCAAGGAGATGCGCCTTTTAGGTCAGTTCCTGAGAATCTATATCTTTGGAAGGTTAAAAATAGTAGTGGAACTATGACTCCATTTAGTGAGTTTGCAAAATTTAGCTGGATATATGGACCTGAAGAGCTCACAAGATACAATGGTTTCATCTCATATGAAATTCAAGGAAGAGCCGCTGATGGAGTTAGCTCTGGAGACGCGCTAAGTAGCATGGATGACATAGCAAACTTTCATGCAGATGGAACGATGCATGCGTATAGTGGGGCTTCATATGAAGAGAAACTAGCAAGCAATCAAGCTTTTTTGCTTTACTCCATTTCACTACTTGTTGTCTTTTTATGTTTAGCTGCTCTTTATGAGAGTTGGAGTATTCCATTTTCAGTTATGATGGTAGTACCTCTTGGAGTTTTTGGGGCAGTTTTGGCGATATATTTTAGAGAACTTCACAATGATGTTTACTTCCAAATCGCACTTTTAGCCACGATGGGACTGGCTTCAAAAAATGCCATATTGATAGTTGAATTTATAAACAGTGCTTATAAAAACGGTATGGGGCTCATTGAAGCTGCCATAAAAGGATCGGTTTTAAGATTAAGGCCAATCATCATGACTTCATTAGCTTTTGTAGCTGGCATCACGCCACTAGCTATCTCAAGTGGAGCTGGAGCAAACAGTAGGATAGCCATTGGTACAGGGATAATTGGTGGAACGATAACTGCAACAGTGTTAGCGATATTTTTTGTACCACTGTTTTTTATCATAATTAAAAAGCTTTTTTCAAAAGATGAATTTAAAGAGGTGGATTTGGCTAGCTAGTGCGCCCCTTAAGCAAAATGATAAAAATGCCGATATGATAGAAGTTTCTAAAAAGGTAAATTTTGCAACTATATGATTTGAATATGAATGCTCTAAAGAGCGTGGACTTGGTACTGTTTTCAAAGATTTTTTCCATATCTGGCAATAATAGGTATGAGGTTTTTGTCGATCCAAAAGACTCACTTAATGTAAATATTTTAGATAGGACTAAAAACGCTATATTTTATGAGGGCAAACCTGTTGATGAGATAGTTGCAGCAACTGATGAGTTTGAAAAAAAGCACAATAGATATCCGATTTTGTTTATTTATGGTGTTGGAAATGGGCTTTTTTTAAAACTACTTTTGAAAAACCAAAATCACTTCCGTATCTATGTGATAGAGCCTGAACTGGAGCTTTTATACATAGCGCTTAACTTGCTTGATTTTAGTGAAGATATTAAAAATAGGCGGATTGTTTTTCTTGATGGTAAAGATGTTAGTTTTAGTACTGGAGTTGAAATATTTAGCGATAAAGATATAAAAGTCTTTTGCAAAACATATCATCTTGAGCCAAATATCTCCTACTATGATAGTTTTTTTACGGA
>JAAYLJ010000014.1 GCA_012521935.1 Campylobacteraceae bacterium
AAGACTGGCTCAGGTGAGTTCATTGCACTTGATGCAAAAATGGGCTTTGATGATAGTGCTATCTTTAGGCAAAAAGATATAGAAAATATGAGAGATTTAAGTGAGGAAGATCCAGCTGAACTTGAAGCTTCAGAGTACGGACTTAGCTATGTAAAGCTTGATGGATATGTTGGTTGCATGGTAAATGGAGCTGGGCTTGCCATGGGTACAATGGATACCATTAATTATGTAGGAGGAGAGCCTGCAAACTTTTTAGATGTAGGTGGTGGTGCTAATCCTCAAAGTGTGGCAAAAGGGTTTGAAATTATCTTAAAAGACCCAAATGTAAAATCAATATTTGTAAATATTTTTGGTGGAATTGTAAGATGCGATAGGATTGCAAATGGAATTCTTGAAGCAACTAAAATGGTAAAAGTAGATATTCCTGTAGTGGTAAGGCTTGATGGTACCAATTCAAAAGAGGCAGCTGAAATTTTAAGAGATGCAAATATTTCAAATATTATAACTGCATCTGATCTTGAAGATGGAGCAAGAAAAGCTGTTAAAGCCGCTAAAGGAGAGTTAAAATGAGTATATTAGTTAATAAAGATACCAAGGTTATAGTCCAAGGCTTTACTGGCAAAGAAGGTACTTTCCACTCATCTCAGTGTATTGAGTATGGTACAAAAATTGTTGGTGGAGTAACTCCTGGAAAAGGCGGACAAACTCATTTAAACTTACCAGTTTTTGATAGTGTGATAGACGCTGTTAAGAGCACTAACGCAACAGTTAGCATGATATTTGTTCCTCCAGCTTTTGTAGCTGACGCGGTTATGGAAGCAGCTGAAGCTGGGATTGAGCTTTGTGTCATCATCACTGAAGGAGCTCCCGTTAAAGATATGCAAGTTGCAAAAGCTTATGCAATAAAAAAAGGGATGAAAACCATAGGACCAAACTGCCCAGGAATCATAACTGCACAAGAGTGTAAGATTGGGATTATGCCAGGAGTCATATTTAAAAAAGGGCCAGTTGGGCTCATTTCAAAGTCTGGCACGCTAACATATGAGGGTGCAAATCAGATAGTTAATGAAGGGCTTGGGATCACAACTGCTGTTGGCATTGGGGGAGATCCAATCATTGGACTTAGCTATAAAGAGTTGCTTCCAATGTTTGAAGCAGATCATGAGACGAAAGCTATTGTAATGATAGGAGAGATTGGAGGAGATTTAGAGATTGAAGCTGCTAAGTTTATAAAAGAGAAAATTACAAAACCAGTCATTGCTTTTATAGCAGGGCAGAGTGCTCCAAAAGGAAAAAGAATGGGGCATGCTGGAGCAATTGTGAGTGGCAATAGCGGTACAGCAGCAGAAAAGATGAAAGCTTTGGAAGAGGTTGGTGTGCATGTTGTAATTTCACCTGCAGATATAGGTAAAAAAGTTTTATCTGTCTTAAAAGATAGAGTTTAATAAAGGAGAATAGGTATGAGTCTTATGAAGGCGCCAGAAGGGGTTCCTGTCTGGGTAGATATATCACGCTGTAAAGCTTGCGATATTTGTGTAAGCTTGTGTCCCGCAGGAGTTCTTGCAATGACTCCAGCCCCTGGAGCGATATTGGGCGCTACTATTGAAGTAATTGAACCAGATGCGTGCATTGGGTGTAAAGATTGTGAATTGCACTGTCCTGATTTTGCCATATATGTAGCTGAAAGAAGTGAATATAAGTTTGCAAAACTTACCGATGAGGCAAAAGAGAGAGCAGAAGCTATTAGAAAAAATAAATTTAAAAAACTAAGCGCATAGGAGAAGGGATGGCTAGAGAAGTAGTATCAACAGGAAACTCTCTTGCGGCTTTAGCAGCTGTTGAGTGTGGATGTAATTTTTTTGGTGGCTATCCTATAACTCCATCAAGTGAGGTAGCCCATGATTTAAGTGTTTTACTTCCAAAGTATGGTGGAACTTTTATTCAAATGGAAGATGAGATAGCTGGAATTTCAGTTGCATTGGGAGCTTCAATGAGTGGGGCTAAGGCAATGACTGCATCTTCTGGGCCAGGGATTTCTTTAAAATCAGAACAGATTGGACTTGGATTCATCGCTGAAATTCCTTTAGTTATAGTAAATGTTATGAGAGGAGGCCCATCTACTGGACTACCTACTAGGGTTTCTCAAGCAGACATTGGGCAAGCTAAGTATCCAACTCACGGAGATTTTGAATCTATCGCTCTTTGCCCTGGAAGTTTAGAAGAGGCATATACTGAAACTGTTAGAGCGTTTAATATTGCTGAGAAGTACATGACTCCTGTTTTTGTCTTACTTGATGAAACACTTGGACATATGCATGGAAAAGCAATGCTACCTGATTTGGAAGAGGTTCAAAAAAGCGTAGTTAAAAGAGAGGTTTTTAAAGGTGATCCAAAAGATTATAAGCCTTATGAGGCCAAAAAAGATAAGCCAGCTGTGCTAAACCCTTTCTTTAAAGGTTATAGATACCATATAACTGGACTTCATCATGGACCAACGGGTTTTCCAACAGAAGATGAGCATATTTGCCAATATAATATTGAAAGACTTATGAATAAAATAAGAGCTCATCATGAAGATTTAGTTAAATATGAAGAGTATATGCTTGATGATGCTGAAGTTTGTATCATTGCTTATGGATCTATCTCAAGGGCTGCTAAAGAAGCAGTTATTAAGTTAAGATCTGAGGGGATAAAAGCTGGACTTTTTAGGCCAATTACTCTTTGGCCAAGCCCTAAAAAAAGATTAAGAGAGCTTGCAAAAGAGTTTGATAAGATTTTTGTAACTGAGCTTAATATGGGGCAATATCTGCAAGAGATACAAAGAGTTATGAAAAGAGATGATTTTCAAACTCTACATAAAGCAAATGGTAGGCCAATAGCGCCTCTTGAAATGGTAGCTAAAGTTACGGAGATGATCTAATGGCATTTAACTATGATGAATATTTACGCACTGACAAAATGCCGACCTTATGGTGTTGGGGGTGTGGCGATGGTGTTATTTTAAAGTCTATCATTCGTACAATAGAAAAGCTAGGTTGGAGTATGGATGATGTATGTTTAGTCTCTGGGATTGGTTGTAGTGGAAGAATTAGCTCATATGTTAACTGCAACACTGTTCACACAACTCACGGCAGAGCAGTGGCTTATGCAACAGGTATTAAGCTAGCAAATCCTGATAAGAAAGTGATTGTAGTAACAGGAGATGGAGATGGGCTTGCAATTGGTGGGAACCATACTATTCATGGATGTAGAAGAAATATAGATTTAAACCATGTTTTAATAAATAACTTTATTTATGGATTAACAAACTCTCAAACCTCTCCAACAACTCCACAAGGGATGTGGACTGTTACAGCTCAATATGGAAATATTGATCCATCATTTGACGCGGCAAAGTTGGCTGAGGCAGCAGGAGCTACTTTTGTAGCAAGAGAGAGTGTAGTTGATCCTAGAAAGATTGAAAAAGTTCTTTTTGAAGGATTTAGTCACGAGGGTTACTCATTTTTTGATATTTTTTCAAATTGTCACATCAATTTAGGTAGAAAAAATAAAATGGGTGAAGCTTATCAAAATTTAGAGTGGATAAAAAACCAAACAGTATCTAAAAGAAAATATGAAACGCTTGAGGATAAGAGCGGGTTTTTCCCAACTGGAGTATTAAAACATGATACTACTAAGCTAGAGTACTGCAAAGGGTATCAAAAAGTAATAGAAGCTGCGCAAGAAAAGCGCATGGTCAAGCTTTAGGAGGCCACTATGAGAAATCAATTGCGTTTTGTGGGAGTAGGTGGTCAAGGTGTTATTTTAGCTGGAGAGATATTGGCTGCAGCAAAGATAAAAGATGGTGGATATGGTGTAAAAGCTTCTACTTATACCTCACAAGTAAGAGGAGGGCCAACCAAGGTTGACATACTCCTTGATGAGGGAGAGATACTATTTCCTTATGCAAATGAGGGCGAGATAGAGTTCATGCTTGCAACTGCTCAAGTTAGCTATGATCAGTTTAAAAGTGGGGTAAAAGAGGGCGGTATAATTGTAGTAGAGCCAAACTTAGTTAAACCATCAAATGAAGATAGAAAAAAATGGAAAATATATGAAATTCCAATAATCACCATAGCAAAAGATGAAGTTGGCAATGTTGTTACTCAATCTGTTGTTGCTTTAGCCATCGCTTTGGAAATGACTGAGGTTTTAAATGAAGAGTTGGTTAAAGAAGTCATGTTATCTAAAGTTCCACCAAAGGTGCATGAAGCCAACATTAAAGCTTTTGATCTTGGGGTTAAGTACGCAAAAGAAGCTATGAAGGATAACTAAAGGGACTTCCCCTTTAGTTATCTTAAATTTCAAAAAAACCTTTTATGCCAGATAATACCATTTGAGCAGAGAGTGCTGCTAAAACTAATCCAGTTATCTTACTTAAAACAATTAGTCCAGATTTTTTGGTAACTTTTTCTATCTCATTTGCAAAATATAAAAGTAACCCAATGCTAAAAACAGCTAGATATAAAGCTAGCCAACCTTTAAGTACTTCACTTGTCTCTTCTAAACTAGCGCCCATAACTAAAATAGCTCCAATAGTTCCAGGCCCAATGGTTATTGGGATGGCTAAAGGAACTACGATTGAACTATTTATATCCTCAAGCGGTTCACTTGGCAACGGCCCATTTATCAAAGATATAGCTGTTATGAAAAGCAGAGCCCCAGCACCAACTCTAAATGCTTCTAGAGTTATGCCAAGCATAAAGAAGATATGATTGCCAAAAAATAGAAGTATTGAGACTAAAATGGAGATGGTTAAAGTTGTTTTAAGTGCTAGTTTTTTTCTACTCTCAAGGCTATTTTTGGTTAAAATCAAAAACATTAAAAGAGAAAAAAATGGTGTCATTAAAAAGAAAAATTTTATATATGTTGTAAATATCATTTAAAAAACTTTTCAATTAATGAAATATGGTAGAGCCTAATCTAACCATGTTTGAACCACAACTAATTGCAAGCTCATAATCCCCACTCATTCCCATTGAGCAAATTGAAGCTCCATGAGATTTTAAAGATTCAAATATCTTATATGTAGCTTCAAAGCTTTCTTGAACAAGTTTTCTATCATCCTCGTGAGCGCCCATACTCATTACGCCTAAAAGATTTATATTTTTACACTCACTTAAAATTTTCAAATACTCTTCATTTGCAACCTCAGGCATAACTCCAGATTTTGAATCTTCTTTTGCGCTATTTATTTGCAAAAGAATATTTACTTTTTTACCCTTTGCTTCTAATCTTTTATCTATCTCTTTAGCTAATGAAAAACTCTCACACGAGTGGATCAAGCTAACATTTTGATCCAAAAGTGCATTTATCTTATTTTTTTGCAATCTTCCAATAAAATGCCACTCTAAAGGTAAATTTTCTAACTCTTCACTCTTTTTTGCAAGCTCTTGAACCCTATTTTCCCCAAATGCTCTTTGTCCAGCGTTATATAGCAGTTCCACCTCTTTTGAAGTCACGCTTTTACTAACTGCAACTAGCTTTATGATTTGGTGTTCACTAACTTTTGTCCTAGCTTTTTCAATTTTTTCAAAAACTGCGTCTAATCTTTTTTCATAAATATTCACTGATATGCTTCTGATATTCTTAAAATATTATTTGTAATAGTAAAGGCCATTAAGCTTATAAGAATAGACCATCCAGCATAAGTTAGATTGATGTAAACCTTCTCATTTGGTGGCCTTTTAAAAAGTAACTCATATAGATTGAAAATAATGTGCCCACCATCAAGTGCGGGAATTGGAAAAAGATTTATCACCCCTAGGTTAACTGAAATTAAAGCAGTGAGTAAAAACAGTGTTACTATGCCACTTTTAGCAGCTGAAGATGTTATTTGGACAATGGAGATAACTCCACCCATCTCTTTTGGAGAGATAACTCCCTCAATCATTTTTTGTAAACTTTTTAAGATTAAGGTTGCTGATTTTATGGTTTCATTGTAAGCATAAATAAAAGGCTTTGTGCCTGTTAAATAAAGTGTAGTAACCTCACCAATGGGAGATATGCCAATTAGTTTTTCATGTATAGTTTCACCAAAAATATTTCTATTTTCACTTAACTTTGGAGTTAATGAGATAAGATGAGTTTTTCCATCCCTTTCTATCTTAAGCTCAATTTGGCCATCAGTTTTTAAAACCATTGGTTTAATTTCATCCCATGAATTAATTGAAATATTAGCAATTTCTAAAATCTTATCGCCCTCAATTAACCCAGCGCTTTGCGCACTTGAGTTTTCAGATATATTGCCAATTACTGGTGCTAAAGTAGGCACTCCAAGCACTCCAACAGCAATATAAAGAAAAAAAGCTAATAGAAAATTTGCAAATGGTCCAGCAAAAAGAATAGCTATTTTTTGAAGAGGTGGCTTTGACATATAGCTATCATGATCAAAGTTTTTCTTAGATGGATCGCTATCATCTTGTCCTTTCATTTGAACATATCCGCCAAGGGGGACTGCGCTTATGCAGTAAGTTGTATCCTTATGAACCCAAGATAGGATTTTTTTACCAAAACCTATACTAAAAACCTCTACCTTAACTCCAAAAAATCTTGCAACTACAAAGTGTCCAAGTTCATGAAAAAAGATTAAAAAAGAGAGGATTAAGATAGAAATTAGCACTACTCATCCTCTTTTGTAAAATTAACTATGTACTCCCACCCAGAATATAGAGTCATTGCTACTGCTATCCAGAGTAAAAATTGAGCTAAAGGCCAATCCATAATTAAAAAACCAATAGCTATCATTTGCATAACAGTTTTAACTTTTCCAGCAAATGAAGCAGCTATATTAGCCCCCTCGCTTGCAGCCATAACTCTAAGTCCAGTTATGAAAAACTCTCTAGTTAAGATAAGATATATAGCCCAAGGATTAGCCCTGCCAATAAGCATTAAACCTAAAAAAGCAGCTAAGGTTAACATTTTATCTGCAAGTGGGTCTAAAATTGCACCAAGTTTTGTTTTTTGATTCCATTTTCTAGCGATGAAGCCATCAAAAAAGTCTGTAATACTGGCTATTACAAAGATTAATGCTGCATAATAATCAAGCCAACTTATGTGGATTGATTCAAAAAAATCTCTTTGAATGAGTAAAATAAAAAGAAGTGGTGCTAAAAATACTCTAATAAGAGCTAGTGCATTTGGAAGGTTTAATCTCATTTAAATGTGGTTCCCCCATCAATTATTAGTGTATGTCCTGTAATCCAATTTGCACTACTTGAACATAAAAATAGACACGCTCCTGCCATGTCTATTGGTTGCCCCATTCTGTTTAATGGAGAGAGACTAGCAGTTTTTTCTTTTACCTCTTCATAGTTTGTAAAGGCTCTAAGTGCATCAGTTTCGATTGGTCCTCCGCTTATAGCATTAACTCTAATGCCTTTTTCTCCAAGCTCAGTTGCTGCGTATCTAACCATAACCTCAACCGCAGCCTTGCTAGCTCCATGTCCTGCATAGTTGTCTATATATACTAAGTTTCCAGTAGATGAGAGAGATATGATGCTTCCACCACCTATTTTTTCCATTCTTTTTGCTGCTTCTTGAGCTCCAACAACAAAAGCATTTACAGTTGCGGTAAAGATATTGTTTATTCCTCTAGGTCTTAGCTTCATAAATTTTGTATATCCACCAACAACAGCTCTTCCAGAGATGATTGCATTAGATATGAAAAAATCAACCCTATCAAAATCCTCATCTATCTTTTTAAAAAGCTCTTTATATTCATCTGGTACTAAAATATTTAGTGGATAAGCTCTAGCTTTAATCCCATACTCTTTCTCTAACTCTTTAGCTTGATTTTGAGCAAGCTCTTCATTTGAATTGTAGGTAAAGGCGATATTCACACCTTTTTTGGCAAATTCAATTACAATTGCCCTGCCAATACCCCTTGTTCCACCACTAATTACTAAACACTTCCCCTTCATTATAAACCTTTTATCTCATACTTTGACATAACTTTTTCAATATTTTTAAGATTCTCTTTACTAGGAGAACTAAGCGGCAGTCTATATTCTAGAGTATCTATGAGCCCAGCTATATAAAGTGCTGCTTTTATTGGGATAGGATTGCTTTCACAAAAAAGGACTTTATTTATCTCATAAAGAGTATCATTTATGCTTTTAGCCTTTGCAAAATCACCATCCATAGCGTAGTGAGTAAGTTTTGATAGATAATTGGGTAAAAGATTTGCAGTAACAGAAATGATCCCTTTACCTCCATTTGAAAGAACTGGATAGTTTATGACATCTTCACCGCTAATAACAGCTAATTTTGGCTCATGAGCTAAAAGATCTACGCATCTTTCAATGGATCCTGTTGCCTCTTTTACCCCATATATGTTTGGACACTCATTAAATAGTTTAAATATTGTCTCAGGCAACAAATCACACCCTGTTCGTCCTGGAACATTGTATAGTAAAACAGGAATATCAATGGAGTCTGCTATGCTTTTATAGTGCAAAAATAGCCCCTCTTGCATAGGTTTATTGTAATAAGGTGTAACAGATAATATACCATCAGCTCCATGTTTTTGTGCAAATTTAGCTAAATCTACAGCTTCATGAGTGGCGTTACTTCCAGCTCCTGCTAAAACTTTTGTGTCACTGTTTTTACACACTTCAACAGCGATTTCAATACACCTTCTATGCTCATCATGAGTTAGCGTTGCACTCTCTCCTGTTGTGCCAACAGGAACGACAGTATCAATACTATTATCAATCTGTCTTTTTATAAGTTTTGCATAACTCTCTTCATCTAATTTGCCATTTTTCATAGGCGTAACAAGGGCAGTCATTGCCCCAATGGGTGGGTTACTCATGGTTTTCCTTTCTTAAAATAAGAGTTGTTGAACTCTTTTTGTTAAAGTAGGTTTTCGCTACTTTGACTAACTCTTCTTTGGTGATATTATTAATATCTTTTTCATAATTTAAAAGCGGTAAAACGTCCCCTCTAGCAAGATAACTTCCAAAAAGATTGGCTAAGGCGCTTGAGCTTTCAAGCGAAAAGATAAAATCTGCTTTAGTTGTAGTTTTTACTTTTTCTATCTCTTCATCTTGAATTTTTCCATCTTTTATTAAATCTATAATTTTTAAAATCTCACCCTCTACCTCTTCAGCTTTAACTCCTGGGTTACATACAGCTAAAAATAGAAATAGTGAAGGATCTTTACTCTCAAGATTGTAAGCATATATTTGATTTACTAGCTTTTTTTCATCAATTAAAATCCTATTTAAATAGCTACTTTTTCCATTGCTAAGTAGTTCACTTATGGCTGATAGTGCCACTTGATCTTGATGTTTAAAGTTTGGAATTTTGTAAGAAAGTGCTAGCAGTTCTACCTCGCTATCTTTAAAAATCTCTACCCTTTTTGCACCTTTTTGCTCTGGCTCTACCTCATGCTTAACTGGAAGAGGTGCTCTATTTTCAATATTTTCAAAATTTTTCTTTACTAGCGCAAAAGCTTCATCTTTATTAATATCTCCAGAAATTACTACAATGGCATTTTTAGGTTGATAGTAAGTTTCATGAAAAGCTTTAATATCTTCAATCGTCCAATTTTTAATATCTTCAATAAAACCAATTGGAGTCCAATGATATGGATGGTAGATAAAAGCGTGATTAAAAAGGTTAAAATATAAAAAGCCTATGGGAGAGTTATCTGTTCTCCAAAGCCTCTCTTCAAGTACAACATCTCTTTCAGGCTGAAACTCTTCATCTTTTAAGTTTAAATTTGACATAAGTTCAGAAAAAAGCTCCAGTGATTTTTCAAGATTAGATGAAGCGCTTTTTATGTAGTAATGAGTGTAATCAAAACCAGTTGAAGCGTTATTTAACCCTCCAAAGCCTTTTACAATCTCATCAAACTCACCAGCTTTTAAATTTTTAGTAGATTTAAAATTTAAGTGCTCTAGCATATGGGCAATGCCACTCTTACCCATAATCTCATCGCCACTGCCAACTTTATAAAATATATTTGTACTTACAACATTTGAGTTATTTAAAATTGGAATAACTACAACTTCTAATCCGTTTTTCAATGTTTGTGTATGATATTTAGGCAAAGAACTCGCCATTAAAACTCCTGTTAATAAAATATAAAATAGTATCTTTTTCATAGCTTTGCACCAATTGCTTCGCTTATATGATAAAAACCATCCCTATCTAAAAAGCTAAGTAATCCTTCATTTATCTCTTTTAGTAAAGATGGGCCTTTAAAAATGAAAGCGCTATAAATTTGAATCAGACTTGCACCAAGCAAAATCCTCTCATAAGCTTCTTGTGCTGAGTCAATCCCTCCTACACTAATAAGAGTTGTTTTACCAAAAAGCTCTTTTGAGAGCTCTTTAAAAAGCTCTTTACTCTTTTTTTGCAATGCCTTTCCACTAATGCCACCAAAATCTTTCGCATTTGGAAGAAGCGAGTATTCAACCGTAGTGTTTGTCGCAATTATCCCGCTAGCACCGCTTTTAATGGCAGAGTTTGAAACTCCTAAAGCAGTGTCAATTGACATGTCTGGTGCAATTTTTAGTAAAATTGGCTTAGTGGTTAACTCTTTTGCCATTTCAAAAAGCTCAGTTATAAAAGCTTCATTTTGCAAATCTCTAAGGCCTGGAGTATTTGGAGATGAAATGTTTATAACTATGTAATCACACAACTCTTTTATGCCAGCTATTAAAGTTTTATAATCATTTAGCGTGCTATTTGAAGCAGTGAGTTTGTTTTTGCCAATATTTGCCCCAAGAGGAGTGATGAATGGGTAATTCTCCCTCACCCTTTGTTTTACTCTTTCAAGTCCATCATTATTAAAACCCATAGCGTTTTGAATTGACTCTTCTTTTGGAAATCTAAAAAGTCTAGGCTTTGCATTTCCTTCTTGCGCTTTTGGGGTGATAGTTCCAAACTCAATATGCCCAAACCCTAGTGCAACTAAACCTTTTAGCATGGTTGCATTTTTATCAAAACCAGCTCCAAGCCCAACTGGGTTAGAAAAGGTAGTTCCTAGTAGGTTTTGAGTAAGTCTCTCATCTGCAACAAAAAATCTTTTTGCGCCCCAAGAGAGCAAAAACGGGGCATATTTTGCGCCATTTGCTAAAATGGATTCTGCGATTAAATGCGCAGATTCAGGCTGAAATTGAAACATGATTTTTTTAATTATTCTATACATAACTCTCCTATATAAGCCAAATGATTGTATCTAAATGAAGCTAAAATAAGAATTGTTTTAATAGATTAAAACTCCATTTTAATAGAGTTTTTCCCACTTTGTCCCTTCTTTAGTATCCATTAAAACTATATTTTTCTCTTGCAGTTCATCTCTAATCTTATCTGCTTTAGAAAAGTTTCTCTCTTTTTTAGCTTCATCTCTAGCTAAGATTAATGATTTTATCTCTTTTTTCTCTTCATCACTAACTCCAAGTTGAAAATAGAGCTCTTCATTAATAGTGCCAATGCCAAGAAGTTCTTTTGAATAGTCTATTATCCATTTTGCATGGCTTTTTAAGAGAGTATCTTTGGAGTTTTTATCTAAACTTTCATTTAAAGAGGTAACTTTTTTATCTAAAACTGCTAAAGCTTTTGAAATATTTAAATCATCTTTTAAGGCCTCTAGTATCTCATTTTTAAAACTCTCATCAATCAAGCTTTCATTATGAGAAGTAACTCTTTTTTTAAGTCTATAAAATTTATCTAGCCTCTTTTTTGAAGCTAAAAGATCTACTTCATTAAAGTTAAAATCAGCCCTGTAATGAGTGCTTAAAAGATAAAATCTTAAAATCTCTCCATGATAAACTCTTAAAGCATCTTTTATGTAAAAGCTATTTCCCAAACTTTTACTCATCTTTTCGCCATCAATTGTCACAAATCCATTGTGCATCCAATATTTTGCAATATTTTGCCCCATCCCGCACCTAGTTTGAGCAGCTTCATTTTCATGATGAGGAAACAAAAGATCCGCTCCACCTGCATGAATATCTATTTGAAACTCCCCTTTTTTAGCCAAATGAGTATCTATCATGGCTGAGCACTCAAGATGCCAACCAGGTCTTCCTTTGCCAAAAGGTGAGTCAAAAGAGGGTTCATTTGTGGAAAATTTCCATAATGCAAAATCTTTTTGATCCTTTTTCTTTTCATCACTTTCAACTCTTGCTTGCGCATTTTGAATGATTTGATTGCTTAGACTTAAATATTTTTTATCTTTATTTGTATCAAAATAGATCCCATCATCAGTCTTATAAGCAAACTCTTTATTTAAAAGTTTTTCAATAAAATCAGTCATATTTTTAAGATTTTCAGTAGCTTTTGGCTCAATTGAAGGCTCTATCACATTTAAAGATGACATATCATTTTTATAGTTTTTTATATAAAAATCTGTTATCTCTTCTAAACTTTTACCAGTTGTGGTCATTTTTGCAATGATTTTATCATCAATATCAGTAAAGTTTTTAGCAAAGGTAACCTCGTATTTTAAAGCCACAAGGACTCTTCTTAAAAGATCAAAAGCTATGGCACTTCTAGCATGTCCTAAATGAGCATCATCATAAACTGTTGGCCCACAAACATAAATAGTAACTCTCTTTTCATCAATGGGAACAAAAGGGACTTTTTTTCGTTTTGATGTATCATAAATATGCATTTAAAATTTCCTTAAAAATAGTCAATAAAAATATCTCTAAAATGAGCACGATGGCTAAAATAGCTATCTGTTTTAGATGAAGTATAGCTAAAAACTTTTTAGTTCCATAGGCTTTTATAGTTAAAATAAAGAGTAAAAAACCGCTAATTGAACTAGCTAATGCTAATCCAGAAGCTCCGTAAGGTGAAATGAGCAAGATTGAGAGAATTATATTTAAAATTAAGCTAATAGCGCTTATTTTGGCGGCTTTTGCTTGTAATCCCATGGAGTAAAGCCATAAAGAAAATAGTCTTGATAGTCCAAAAGGCGCAAGTCCTATCAGGTACATTTGCAAAACTTTAGCTGTTTGCAAGGAGTCCTCTTTTAAAAATGCGCCTCTTTCAAATAGAATTTTTACAATCTCTGGAGCTAGCATGTATCCGCCAACTGTTGAGGGAAGTAGCAAAAAAGCAAGTACCCAAAAGCCATCTTTTAGTGTTTTATTGGCGCTTTCTACCTCTTTTTTATTTACCTGTTTTGCAATTTTTGGAAATAAAGAGATGGATAAAGCTATGGCAAAAAGAGCTAGGGGGAGTTGGAAAATTCTATTTGAATAGTATAGATAACTAATGCTACCTGAGACTAAAAAACTTGCTAACCAAGTGTCTATAAATGAGGCTAATTGAGCAGTAGAATTGCCAAGCACTGAGTGCCAAAAGTTTTTATAAAACTCTTTATAGTTCCTTTTTTTCTCTTTAAACTTAAATAAGCCTACTTTTAAAACCCTCCAAACCCTTTTTCTTTTAATGGCTATTAAATGAGTCATTAACTGTAAAATTCCACCAACAATAACGCCAATACTTAGGTAATATACTCCATTTTGAGGCTCATTTGGATTTGAGAACAGCAAAGCAACAATCATGGCTATGTTTAGTAAAGCAGTTGAATAAGCTGTGGTTGCAAAGTGTCCTTTAAAGTGCAAAAGAGCTGATAGAAAAGTTACAATATAAATTAAAGGCAAATACCAAAAATTTATCCTAACAAGTGGTGTTGCTAGAGTTATAGTCTTTTCATCAAAGCCAAAAGCTATTAGTTTTGTAATAAATGGGGCTAGAAGCATTACAAGTAGGGTTAAAAACAGGATAAAGCTTAAAAATCTAATTAAAATTAAAGAAGCAAATCTACCTTTCTCTTTTGTTTTTATAAAAGCTGGCAAAAAAGCTTGAGAAAAAGCACCCTCAGCAAAGATTCTTCTAAATAGATTTGGTAGTTTAAAGGCAACAAAAAATATATCACTATATATATTTGCACCTATGGTTGAAGCGGTTAATAAATCTCTAATAAATCCTAAAATTCTTGAAAAAAGGATACCGCTACTATTTGTCATAAAAGCTTTAAACATTAAAAATCAACCTCAATTTGTAGGGCTATAAAATAGCTTAAAAATCCACACTAATGGGAAGTTTACTTTATTTTAATCAATCTTGTATCATAATATAAAAGAGTTTAAATCAATGTGAGGAAAGTTTGTGAAAGAGCCAAAAAGAACAGACAAAAAGAGTATAAATGATGAATCTCCATTTGCATTTGAGCCAATTATCGTAGATACGGTTGATGTTGCAGATGAGTTAAAAAGAGTATCTACTGTAAATAATGTTGATTTAAAGCTTATTGATTTTCATATTTTAAATATATCTACCTCATACTATACCCCGCAAGATGAAGAGCCTAAATGGCTAGAAGAGAAGCAGTTAAATGCTTTTGATGATGACTCTTTTTTTCTAAATCCAGATTTAAAAATTGATCAACACTTTAAGGTTGAGATTTTTGATAAAAGATCCAAAGTAGATACTGGAATATTGCCTAACTTAACACTAGGGGCTAATAAAAACTTAACAAAGATTGTAGTTGGAATTAAACAGAATTTAAATATAAAATATTTTCATAATCTTGAAGAGAGGCTCATTGAGGAGATAAATAAAAGGAAAATTAGATCTTCAATTTTAGTAGGGATTAGAGAAGCCGCAATGCGCGAAGAGATAAGAAAATTAGTTGCTTTTGTTAGGGTGAATAACTACATTGAAAAAGATATAACTTTAGTAGTTATGGAGGGAGTTGAGCCCTTATATCCAGTTAATGATAACTTCATAGAGCATTTTAAGAAAAAAGTTGAGCCAGACGAGAAGAGCGGAAGGGTGGATTACTCAAGAAGAGGCTTTTTGCAATCAGTTGGCGAAAAAGAGATAATTCTTGAGTACATTAAACCTCAAGAAGGTAGTCCAGGAAAAAATTGTAGAGGTGTTTATCTGCCTGTAAATGAGCCAAAAATAGCACATGATGGCAATGTTAATATTGGTGAAAATATTGAAAAAATTGAAGATGATAAGTCTATAAAATTTTTAGCTAAAAGAAGCGGGTATGTAAAGTTTGAGAATGGAGTTTACGATGTTCAAGAAGAGATGGAAATAGGGGAGATTAACTTTAAAACAACAGGATCCATTGAAGCAGGGCTAGATAAAAATATAAAAATAAACATTAAAGAGGCTGACGCTCTAACAGACGCTGTTGGAACAGGAATGAGTGTTGAGAGTACTGAGTTAAATGTTGATGGAAATGTTGGTAGTCAAGCTAACATAAGAGCTAGGCTTGTTAGGATTGGTGGGCAAACACATAAAACATCAAACATTACAGCTGATAGCGCCCAAATTGCGGTACATAGAGGAAATCTTGAAGCAAAAGAGGTAAACATAGATAGATTAGAAGGCGGTACAGTCGTAGGAGATGTAGTTAGAATCAAGATGGCTTCTGGAGGAGAAGTGTTTGGAAGAGAAGTTTACATTGAAGAGCTTTTTTCTCACGCACAAATTACAGCTAGCGAACTCATTGAGATTAAAAAATTAAAAGGATCTAACAATAGATTTGCCATAGATTCTGGAAGTTCAAAAGCTTTTAGCTCAGATATTGCTTCACTAAAAGAAAAAATTAAAGAGTATAAGAAAAAAGAGGAGCAGCTTCCAAAGCAGTTAGAGGGTAAAAAACTCTTAATTGATGCTAATAAGGCATCAGTTGAAATGATTAAAGATAAGATAGCAGAACTTAGAAGTGAAAATATTAAGCCACCTGCTACTTTTTTAGGTAAATTAAAAGAGTATCAGCAGCTTATCAATGAGTATAATATATTGCTAAAACAGGCAAAAGAGATAAAAGTAGAGTTGCAACACTTTAATGATGAGTTAAATTCTATGCAAAATAAAATATTTGATGCAAAGATTATAAACTACTCTCCTTGGCTTGAGTATAATGAGATAAAGTTTAAACTCATTTCACCTGAAATTGAGATAACTTACAACACTATTGAAAATGAAACTACAAGAGTTTTTACTCTCATTGAAACCGCAGATGATGGATATAGAATCAACCGCTCAAGTGAAATACGAAAATGATAGTTGGCTTAAAGGGCAAGATTAGCCATAAAGAGCCCACTTTTGTGCATGTTGAAACAGTAAATGGCATAACTTATAAAATAATTATCTCTCTTTTTACAAGTAGCAGCCTTAAAAGTGGTGATGAAGTTGCTTTAAAAACTACTCAAATCTTTAGAGAAGATGCGCAGATTTTATTTGGTTTTTTAAGCGATAATGAGCAAAAAATGTTTGAAACTCTCATTAAAATTAATGGGGTAGGGCCAACAACAGCCATGGCTTTTTGTTCAACTTTAACTCCTGAAGATTTTGCTACCGCTTTAGTTAAAAATGATGCACAAACCCTAAAAACAGTACCAGGCATTGGGCCAAAGAGTGCGAAAAGAATTTTAGTTGAACTTAGTGATTATGCACTTAATTTTGACCAAGCCTCAAATAAATCTTACCAAGAAGCTCTACTCGCACTTGAGAGTTTGGGTTTTAAGAAAGAAAGAGTTAAAAAAGCTTTACTTGAATGTAAAGCAAAAGATACTGCAATGCTGGTAAAAGAGGCTTTAAAGAAACTTACATAAAAAGGAATAGTTGGTGAAAATTGCACTTTTGTTCGGAGGAGAAAGTTATGAGCATGAAATTAGCATAGTAAGTGCTATAACATTAAAAAAAGTTTTAAATTTTGAATTGGAATTTATCTTTTGTGATGGAGATAGAAACTTTTATCAAATCCCAGAAAAATCAATGAAAGCTACCCATTTTTCAAGCAAAGAGTACGAAAAAAATAGAAAACTTTACTTAACAAATGGAGGTTTTTTTCATAAAACTCTTTTTGGAAAGTTTGATGATATTAAATTTGATTATATTCTCAACCTAATTCATGGAGCTGATGGAGAAGATGGAAAGATAGCTGGAATGCTAGATTTTTACAATATAAAATATGTAGGCCCAAGATTAGAGGGCTCAATCCTTAGCTTCAATAAAGTTTTAACAAAAAGTTTTGCAAAAGATTTGAGCGTAAAAGTTTTAGAATATGAGGTTTTTCATGGAAATAAAAGAGATTTAGAAAAGTTAAATTTTCCCATTATTTTAAAGCCAGCTAGACTTGGCAGTTCTATTGGAGTTAGTATTGTTAGAGGGAAAAAAGAGTTAGATTTTGCTTTAGATAAAGCTTATGAATTTGATAATGTAGTATTAGCTGAGCCTTTCATTGAGGGCATTAAAGAGTACAATTTAGCAGGATATAGAGCAAAAGACGGGATGAGATACTCCATTATTGAAGCTCCTTTAAAAGGTGAGCTTTTAGATTTTGAGAAAAAATATTTAGATTTTTCAAGAAGTGAGGGCGCAATAGAAGCTAACTTATCAAAAGATTTGGTTAAAAAAATAAGAGAAGTTTTTGATAAAATTTATTCTCCATATTTTGAGGGAGCATTAATAAGATGCGATTTTTTTATCCATGAGGATGAAGTCATTTTAAATGAAATCAATCCAAATCCTGGCTCATTAGCCCACTATCTTTTTAAAGATTTTAACTTTGAAATTGAAAATTTAATTTCAAATTTGCCTATAAATAGAAAAATTTCAGTTAGTTATGAATATATAAATTCAATAAAAAAAGCCAAAGGGAAAGCAAGGCAGGGCTAAGAAAACTTTAGGTATTATTTTACATATTTTTATATGTAAAGGGTTAGTTTGGCAAAATATTCTCAAGAAGAAATATATACTGCAACGCAGGTAGTTAGGCACTTTAGCGATACTTTATCAAAAGTTAGCAGTGGTGAGAAAAAAAGAGTAGTCATAGTAAAAAACAATAGATTTGAAGCTATTTTATTGAATGTAAAAGAGTATGAAAGAATGCTTGAAGCTGTTGAAATATTGGAAAAAATCTACAATAAAACTAAGCGCCCATAAATGGCAATTAGAAGCGTTAAATACATGGGAGATGAGTTTCTTATCTCTTATGATAAAGTTACAAATAAAGCCAATAAAGTAGCTCTATTTCTACATGGATGGGGTTCAAGTAAGGAGTTAATGAAGAGCGTTTTTGCAAAAACTCTACCCCAGTTTGATCACTACTATGTAGATTTGCCTGGATTTGGAAATTCAACCATTCCTAAAGCGTTAAATAGCTATGAGTATCACAAGGTTTTAAAACTCTTTTTAAAAGAGTTAAATATTGAGCCAGATATGATTATAGGGCACTCCTTTGGTGGTAAAATAGCCACTTTGTTAAATCCTCCACTATTAATTTTACTAAGTAGCGCTGGAATTTTTAGAAAAAAATCAATTAATATCAGAATGAAAATCTATATTTTTAAGATTTTAAAAAGAGTTGGTTTGGGAAAATTTTATAAGCTCTTTGCATCAAAAGATGTGAAAAATGCAGATAAAACTCTGTATGAAACTTTTAAAAAAGTTGTTGATGAGGATTTTAAAGAAGAGTTTGCAAACTTTAAAAATAAAGCTTTAATCTTTTGGGGAGTAAAAGATAGGGCAACCCCACTAGCTAGCGGTAAAATGATTGAGAGTTTAATAGAAAAAAGCCACTTTTATGCACTAGATGGGGATCATTTCTTCTTTTTAAATAGTGCTAATTTCATTGAGCAAACCATAAGGAAAAATTGTGAAAATATTTGAATTAATTACCCATTTTGTGTTCATGATGGCTTTAGGCTACTACCTAATAACCGCTCTTCAATGGTATAGCTATAAAATTAAAAGAGTACTATTTCACTACAATAAGCCAGCTTGGCATTTTCTTTTTTTTATTTTGCCCATATTTATCTACTATTTTGCAGGTAAATGGGCTTGGATATATATCTATTTTGCTTACATTCCATGGCTTATTGCGTGGCATAAAAGACTTGATAAGCCTTTGGTTTTTACAAAAAGAGTTAAAAGATTTTTAACATTTTTAGCATTTTTTACTATATTTCAAGATTTATTATGTTTTTTTACACAAAAATGTGTAAATTATGGACTATTTTTACCAATCATCGCCGCTATTTTCTTTGGTACTTTTTATGAAAAATTACTTTTTCATGGATTTTATAAAAGGGCTCAAAAAAAATTGAAAAAAAATCCAAATCTAATTATCATCGCCATTACTGCGAGCTTTGGCAAAACAAGCATAAAGCACTTTTTATATGAAATTCTTTCAAAAAAATATAAGTGCTACCATAGTCCAAATAGCATAAATACCCTTACTGGCTTAGTGCAAGATGTTAACACTTCATTAAGTGAAGATGTGGAGGTTTATATTGCAGAAGCAGGAGCTAGAGAGGAGGGGGACATTGAGGAGATTGCTAAATTTTTAGAACCTCAAGTTGTCATTGTAGGGGAGATTGGATTGCAACATATTGAGTATTTTAAAACGCTAGAAAGAGTAAGAAATACTAAAATGGAGCTTACTTTGTCTCCTTCATTAAAAAAAGCTTTTGTACACAAAAGTGCAAATATAGCGCCTAGTGAAGTGGTGGTAGAGTATGGAGATGAGTTAGTTGAGATAGATGCTAGTTTGGAAGGGACTATATTTAAAACCCTAATAGAAGGAAAAGAAGATAGTTTTGAAACACCTATTTTAGGGGAGTTTAGTGCAAGAAATTTACTTGCTGCTATCTTAGTTGCAAAATATTTAAAAGTTGATGATTTGAAAATAAAAGATGCCATAAAAAACTTAAAACATACTCCTCATAGATTAGAACCCATAAGGGTAGGTGGTAAGCTCATTTTAGATGATAGTTACAATGGAAACCGCTCTGGGATGGAGCTTTCTTATAAGTTAGCATCATTATTTTTAGGAAGAAAGGTTTTAATAACTCCTGGGATAGTTGAGAGCAATGATAGTGAAAATGCACTTCTAGGCAAAGCGATAAATGAAGTATTTGATGTAGTGATAATCTCATCACCTTTAAATGCACAAGTTTTGCTAAAAGAGTTAAAAAAACCAAAGGTACATATCTTAAAAGATAAGAAAAAATTAGAAGAGCTTTTAGCCGCAGTAACTAAAGAGGGGGATCTCATTTTATTTTCAAATGATGCCCCTAGTTACATTTGACAACTCTTTTAGTCTCTAGGGCTATCTCAAGCTCTTCATCTGTTGGCACAACTAAGATTTTTACTCCTTGGCCATCTTTGCTAATGTCGCAAATTGCTCCTCTTTGGATGCTTTTATTTTTTATAGAGTCTATCTCTATTCCCAAAATTTGTAGCTTATTGCAAATTTTATATCTTAAATCACTATCATTTTCTCCAATGCCGCCTGTAAAAATAAGAGCATCAACTCTATTTAATACCGCGCTATAAGCCCCAATATATTTTTTAATCCTATATGCAAACATTTCAATGGCTAAAATGGCTTTCTCATCCCCATCTTGTGCCATTTGTCTAACTTCTCTCATATCGCTTTTGCCACAAATTCCACGCAAACCACTTTGCTTATTTAGCAACTCATCAAACTCTTTCACCCCATAATTTAACTCTTTATGCAAATAAAAGAGAATGGCAGGATCTATATCACCACTTCTAGTACCCATTATTAAGCCCTCAAGCGGTGAGAGCCCCATGGATGTATCCACGCTTTTACCATTACTAATAGCAGTTGCACTTGCTCCATTTCCTAAGTGTAAAGAGATAGCATTAAAGTCTTCTTGTGCAATATTTAAAAATTTAGCTGCCTCTTTTGAGACATAATGGTGCGATGTTCCATGAAAACCATACTTTTTAACATCCATTTTTTCATATAATTCATATGGAATTGCGTAAGTGTGAGCATAATTTGGGATAGTTTTATGAAATGCTGTATCAAAAACAGCAACATGTTTTACCCCCTTGCTTTGCCTAATTGCAATCTCTATACCTACAATATGAGAAGGATTGTGAAGAGGGGCTAGGGGTGAAATCTCTTTTAACCTTTCTATGACACTCTCATCAATTAAAATTGGCTTAGAAAAGCTTTTTCCACCATGAACTACGCGGTGTCCTATGGCGTCAAGCTCTTGCAAAGAGTTTAAAGCACCACTTTCAAAAAGAGCCCTCTCCATAGCCAAAAAGCCCTCTTCATGATTTTTAATAGTGGTTTTTTTAGTTATCTTCTCTTTAGTTAAAAGGCTAATAGTTGAACTATCTCCACCCACCTCTTCAATAATCCCTGAAGCTAGTCTATTTTTTTTATCTAAATTAAAAAGTTGAAACTTAATGGAAGAGCTTCCTGAGTTTATAACAAGTACTCTCATCTACTCTCCTTGAGCTTGAATTGCAGTAATTACAACAGTATTTACAATATCTTCGACTAAGCAACCTCTGCTTAAATCATTAATTGGTTTCCTTAAACCCTGCAAAACAGGCCCAATGGCTAAAGCTCCAGAAGATCTTTGTACTGCTTTATAGGTATTGTTACCTGTATTTAAATCTGGAAATATAAAAACAGTAGCCTTACCTGCAACTTTGCTACCAGGTAGTTTTGCTTGCGCAACCAAGGGATCTATGGCAGCGTCATATTGGATTGGTCCTTCTATAAGCAAGTCTGGTCTTAACTCTTTTGCTTTTTTGGTAGCTAATCTAACTTTTTCAACCTCGCTTCCCCTTCCTGAATCGCCAGTTGAATAAGAGAGCATTGCGACTTTTGGCTCAATCCCAAAAGCTTTTGCTGTATCAGCAGATGAGATAGCAATTTGTGCTAACTCCTTAGCATTTGGATCTTGATTTACAGCACAATCCCCATAAACTAAAACTCTAGTTTGTAAACACATAAAAAATACGCTTGAAACTACGGAAACATTATCTTTTGTTTTAATGATTTGAAGAGCAGGGCGAATGGTTTCAGCCGTTGTATTAATAGCTCCTGCTACCATTCCATCCGCGTATCCTAAATGCACCATCATAGTTGCAAAATAGACACTATTTACCATAGCATCTTTTGCTGCGGCCATTTTTAAACCCTTATGTTTTCTTAAATCATAAAAGACGGTTGTAAACTCTTCAAGAAATTCAGAGTTTGTAGGATTGATGATTTTAACCCCTCTTAAGTCAAGCCCTAAGCTTAAAGCTTGATGCATTACATCATTTTCATCACCAAGAAGTATGACATTCACAACATCTCTTCTTAGTAGCATTTCAGTAGCTCTTAATATTCGTGGATCTTTACTTTCTGGAAGAACGATTGTTTTTTTATCTTGCCTTGCTTTTTCAAAAAGACTGTATTCAAACATAATTGGAGTTATGGATTGGGATTTAACTGTAGTAATCTTCTCTTCAATCTTAAATTTATCTACATTAGCATTATAACTTCCCATAGCTAGAGCAATTTTTCTTTTGCTTTGCGGCGTAATTTTAGCAGGTACCCTCTCTACCATTAAAGCTGTTTGAAATGTATCGTGTGGGCTTATTAGAACAGGTAAGCTAAATTGATTTAAACCTTTAATAAGAGATAAAATTGACTCTTTTGGAGTAAAACCACCTGTTAAAACTATCCCAGCAATAGTTGGAAACTGTTTTGAATAGTTAGCAACTATGGTTGCTATCATTATTTCAGGCCTATCTCCAGGAACTATTACTAAATCCCCATCCTCAAGCCTGTCTAAAAAGTGCTCTAGTGTCATTGCTGCAACTTTGCACTGCCTTACAACTCTTCTTAAATCTTGCTCATCTCCTAAAATAAGCTCACTTTTTAACTTTTTTTTAACCTCAGCAATAGTTGGTGAGTCTAACTCTGGAATTTCAGGTAGTAAAAAAATGGGAGATTTACTCAATCTATCTAAGTTTTTCTCCTGTTTTAGGGCTTTAAAGACATCTTCACTTAATCTATTTGCAAAAGTAGCAAAATGAATACAGCCCTCTTTTACAATGGCTTTAGACTCTATGCTAATCTCTTCACTAACCTCTTTTAAAGATTTATTGCTTCCATTTAATACACTTACAATAGGAGAGCCTAAATGTTTTGCAATTTCAATATTTATATCAAAATCAAAAGATGAAGTAAAAGAACCACTACTAAGTCCCTCACAAAGGATAAAATCATAATGTTTGCTTAAGAGTTGAAATTTATCGATGATTTGCTCAATCAGTTCTCTAGTTTTTCCTTTGGCCACCATAGATTCTACTTCATCAACGCAAAAACCATAAGCTTCATCATACTCTTGGGATAGTGCAAAATGTTCAAGCATGAAGATGATGTCGCCATCTTTTTCTTTTTTTGTTGGGATTACTGGTCTAAAGAATGCTACTTTATCTATTCTAATTTTTAGCATCTCCATAAGTCCCATAGAGACGATTAAACTCCCAGCTCCAGGCTCAAGCGATGATATGTACAAACTTTTTGTCTGCATTTAACTCCTTTAGAGACTCCAATTTTGCAAGATTAGCATAAATTTATGATAAAAGAATAATAAACTTAACCTTTTCAAAATTTTATCATTATCTTGTAAGTTAAAGGCTTAAGTTTTAAACTTTAAAAATGGAACTCTATTTGCTTAAATTGTTTAGTTTATACAACATGGAGTAAGAATGAGATATTTAATAACATATTCACTTTTTTTGTCACTTTTTTTGACAGGTTGCGCTACAACTGTTGCTGATCCAAAGATAGATATGTCGCCACCAGCTTATGTAGAAGAGTTGCCACCAAAAGCACCTGCTAGCAATATATCTCACCCAGGTTCTTTATTTGGAAGAGGGGACAATCCTTTGTTTGGCGATAGAAAAGCTATGAATCCAAATGATATTGTTACAGTATTTATAAGTGAAAGTCTTATTCAAAGCTCAAAAGCAAGCAAGAGTCTTTCAAAGTCAAACACTAGCAATCTTGGAGGTGGAGCAATCACAAATGGGGTGCCAAATACTCCATTAGCACCTGTAACTGATGAAAGTAATAAATATACTAGCATTGGATTTGAAACAAACTCTGGCAGTAATTTTGCAGGTAGTGGATCAAACTCTAGAAATGAGAGTTTTTCTACAACTATATCTGCAAGAATTATTAAAGTGATGAATAACGGTAACTACTTCATTGAAGGTAGTAGAGAGTTACTTTTAAATGGAGAGAAGCAAGTTATTCAAATAAGTGGAGTGATTAGGCCTTATGATATTTCACAAAACAATCAAATCGACTCCAAACATATTGCTGACGCAAAAATACTATATTTAAGTCAAGGCGATATTCATAAAAGTTCAGTCAAGCCTTGGGGTACAAAGATTATAGAATCTATTTGGCCCTTTTAGTTCTTAACTGCTTGCGCCATATCCCACATTGGCATGAAAATGCCAAGAGCTAGTAAAAGCACAATGGCTGCAATAAAGCCAATTAATATTGGCTCAATATAGCTTGCGATATTGTCAATGATGTTGTTGAATTTTGATTTGAAATAGTTAGTTACCTTTTCAAGCATAGTGTCTAAACTACCACTTTGCTCTCCAGCCCCAATCATTTGGATAAGCATTCCTTCATAAAGGCCTGTCTCTTCAAATGATTTGGTTAAAGAGACTCCTCTTTGAACAGATATTTTAACACCGCTTAATTTTCTTTTTAAAAAACTATTGCTAATGGTGAGTAAAGAGGTATCAAGCGCGTCACCCACTGGGATACCAGCTCTTACTAACTCTGTAAAAACAAGATTAAATCTACTCATAGTTGAGTAAAAAACTATATCACCAATGAGATATACTTTAAAAATATGTTCATCAACAAAATTTTTAAACTCTTCATTATTGTTGTACATATATTTAGATACAAAAAAAACTCCAACTATTCCAGCCAATACAAAAAATCCATAATTGCTTATTAAATTCTCTAGCCATAGTAAAATTTTAGTAGGGAGGGGTAGTTCGGATTTGAATTTATCAAATATAGATTTAAATTTTGGAACTACATAAACCATAAGAATGGTAAAAGCGATAGCGATGGCTATTACTACTGTGATTGGATATCTTATTGCTTTTTTAAATTTTTGCCCATTTTCGTAAACTTCTTCCAAAATTTCGGCGAGTTTTTCTAAAGATTCTGCCATATTCCCAGTATTTTCCCCAAGTTCTACCATGGCAATGGTAACATCACCTAAATCATCTTTAAAATTGGTTAAAGATTCAGTTAAGCTAAGTCCTGAGTTAAGATCATCGTCAGCTTGAGCAAAAATCTCTTTTAATCTTTTGTCTGAAGATGCATTAGAAACCTCTTTTATACTATCGTGTATAGATATGCCAGCATTTGCCATTACGCTTAATTGCCTAATAGCTACAATCAAAGCTGGCATTTTAACACCCTTTTTAAACATGGTGGCTAAAATTTTATCTTTATATATAGAAAATTGTTCTTCTATTGGAGGTGCGCTTTCAATGACTTTTAAAACGATGCCAGAAGTTCGGTTTTTAGCAATTGTTAAAGCATCATTTCTATTTTGAGCTTTAAGTAACTTTTTCTCTCTTTTGCCTTTAAATAGGTACTCTACTTCAAAATATTTCATGATTTTGTCACCCTTAATATTTCATCAATTGTAGTAACGCCAGAGGCTGCTCTAATTACACCATCTTTAAACATATCGATAAATCCTTCGCTTAAAGCCTGTTTATGCAGCTCTTCTTTTGTGGCACCTTGAGCTATCAAGCTAGCAATTTTTTCGCTAATTGGTAAAATTTCAGAAAGCATCTCTCTTCCTAAGTAGCCTGTTTGAGAGCATTTTTCACACCCAACACTTTTATAAAACTCAAATTTATTAGGTAGATGCTCTTTTATTTGATCAAATAGTGTTTTTGGTAGATTAACCTTACTTTTACAGTGTGGACATAGTTTTCTAACTAATCTTTGAGCTTCAATAGCTACCAAAGCCCCACTTACTAAATAAGACTCAATTCCCATATCTAAAACTCTAGTAACAGCACATATAGCGTCATTTGTATGGAGGGTGGAGAAAACTAAATGGCCTGTAAGCGCTGCTTGAATTGCTATGCGCAGAGTCTCTTGATCTCTAACTTCACCAATCATAATAATATCAGGATCTTGTCTTAGTATTGATCTTAAAGCTGAAGCAAAAGTTAATCCAGCCTTTTCATTGACTTGAGTTTGTTGGGTTAAATTTAACTGATACTCTACAGGATCTTCTACCGTGATAATCTTAGTTTGTATGCTTTTAATGGCATTTAAAGCGGCATATAAAGTGGTTGTTTTACCACTTCCTGTTGGGCCTGTTACAAAAATGATTCCATAAGGAACTTTCATGGCTTGTGAGAATTTTGTAAAATTATCTGGATGCATTCCTAGATTTTCAAGCTTTATGACTACTTTTGATTTATCTAAAATTCTTAAAACAATGGATTCACCTTGCATTATAGGAAGTGTTGAAATCCTAAAGTCATACTCTTTTCCCATTATGCTAGCTGAAAATCTTCCATCTTGGGGTTTTCTTCTCTCTGCTATATCCATATTTGATAAAAGCTTAAGCCTTGAAGAAAGTGGAGGGTAGATATCTTTATCGAAAATGAAAGCTTCTGTAAGCATTCCATCGATCCTAGTTCTAACTATACAGTTATTTTCTGTTGGCTCAATGTGCACATCACTAGCTCTTGATAGGATTGCAGTTTTTAAAATGATTTCAATGAGTTTTAAAATCCCAGAAGACTCTTGAGGATTTTCTGAAGCGCTTGAGGAGAGCTCTTTTCTAATCTCTGAAATTAAACCCTTAATACTCTCACTTAATTCCATCTTATTTAAATATTTTTCTATCTGATTTGGCTCAGCTACGACTATTTTTATAAGTTTTCTATTAAATACTCTTTGGATGCCCTCTTGTGCTAGCATATTTGTTGGATCTTTTAATGCTATATATACATTAATTTCATCCTCTTTTATGGGTAGAGCGCTATATTTTTTAAGTTGCGATAGTGGGGCTTTGCTAGCTATCCTATAGTCAATATCGATTGAGTCTAAATCCATATACTCATATCTTAAATTTGCTGCTAAGTTTTTTAGAAAAAAATCAATATCAAGCGAGAGTTCGCTATTTATCTCATCAAAAGAGAGAGTTCCATTTTTGTAAAGCTCTATGGCTAAGGTTATTAAACTATCTTGATCAAAGATTTTCTCTTCAACTAAAAAAGAGCCAATAGTGCTTACCCCATCTTCAATCTTTTGCTCTATCAAAGAGGCGGTATGATTATCTACAATACGGTTTCTATTTAAATATTCAAAAAGTTTTTTTCTTCCTAGCATTACCAAAAAGCCCTTGTTTTAATTAATTTATCTTCTTGAAAAGTTTTGATTATTAGTTTATAAAAATCATCATTTGATTTAACTACATTAACTCTATATGTAAACTCTTCATCTTTAAAAATGAGCTCATCTCCATTTTTTTCATAATTTTGAGTGACATAAAGATCAAAAATCGTTGATAATATATGTTTTGTTCTAGGTAGCCTAACATAAGATATGTCAACATTATCAACTAGCGCATGGTAGAGTAGTTTTTTTTGATATAAAACAGTTGCAAAATAGACTGAATTTGCCCTAGTTTGTGGAGATCTAATGAGTTTGTTTATAGGGTTTACTGTTCTACTTATCATATCTGTTTCCACGCAAGAGTGTCCATACATATTAACAAACTCTTCATTATCGTGATAGTGTTCATAGATTGTAGTAACCTCTTGACTGCAAACCTTACTATATTCACCATTTTCATACCAAGTTTTAATAGTTTCAATGGGTATGATGGCATAAGAGTAGAGTGAAAAGAGTGTTAAAAGTGTGAAAAATCTCATCATTGGAAAGTGCCCCTTTTTAAGCTAATAAGTAAAGACTCTATTTTGCCAGAATTATTATTTTTTAAATACTCTTCTAAAGCCATAATCCCTTCATCAGGAAGATTAAGCTTAGCTTTAGACATTGCAAAAATCATCCAGCTTTTTTCATTTTTAGGATTAATTTCATTAGCAGTAAGTGCCCATCTAAGCGCATTTTGGTACTCATTATTTGCATAATACTCCTCAGCCACCATTAGTGCAAATATAACATTTCCAGTTGAATCAAATTTTTCTTTTAAATAGTTTATAGAATTTCTATCAACTGGCTGCATATCAATATGAATTTTTGGTCTATTTTCTACTACTATCGTATCTTCATTTTTAGGCTTACTACTCTTTTTTGCTACTGTTTCTTCTGGATTAGGTGCAACTTCTTTAGCTTCGTTAATCTCTTTTACCGCTACATCTTCTGGCTCAAGCGCAATCTCTTCAGTTTTTGGAGTGCTTAATTTACTTACTGTTTTTGGTTTTGGAGTGTAAGTAGAGGGTGGCAGTGATTGGATTGAGAGTTTTGGCGGCTCATCAGCACTATTAACTAACTGCTGCTCTTCTTCTTTCAAAGGAGTTTGTTCTTTTTTAATTGTTAATTCATTTTTTTTATTATCAAAAGGCATGTATTGATAGGCTGAGTATATTAAACAAGGGGCAATAATCAAAACAAAAAGGGATAAAAATAGCTTCATTAGCCTTTTTAATTTCCACTTCTTCCATCTTTTTTCTAGTTCAAAAATATGTTCGGGACTAAGCATCAATTAGCCCTGAACTTATTGCTGCTAATTCAATATATTTTGTTTTTGCTACCTTATTATTTATCTTTGAAGGCTTGCTGTTTTCAAAATACTCATAAATTTCAAAAAATTTATGTAACAATTTATTCACTGTCCTTAAGTTTCCATTAGTTAGTTTACAAATATAGTTTAACTGCTTTTTTTTAAAAAAAGATAAAAACTCAAAAAACCCATGAAAAAGGAATTTTTTCTCTAAATATAGCCTTACTTCATCTGAATTAGAGTTTGGTAGTTCAATGGTTTCCCAAATTCTAGTTGTAAAGTAATCTTTAGCTAACAACTCCTCTTTTTCAGTTTTATGAACTGTAAATAAAAATTTAAAGAGCCTAGTATCTGCCATTAATCTAATTTTTTCAATAAGCTCATTTGGGTATAGCTGCGCTTCATCTAAAAGAACTGTTATGGCTATATTTACATCTGTTTCTTGATGATTTTTATAAAGTTTTAAAAAATGCTCATAACCATCTATTTTGGGGGCAGTTTCATTGAAGATAGATTCATACAAAGAGAGTAAAAACTGCTCTTCATCAAAAAAAGGTTGCGGGAAAAATATGATTGGTTGTTTGTTTTTTAAATCTTGATTTATTTTTCTTAAAAGATAGGTTTTGCCAGTACCAGGTTTGCCGTAAAAAAGTATCAGTTTTAGTGGTTTTTGTAGTGCTTGAACTAGTGCTTCATAAGAGAGGGTAGATTTATCTAAATTGACATAGTCAAAAACCGTACCCTCAATAAAAATATTTTTAACATCACCATATCGATTTTTATTCATAGATAGATTTTGAAAACCCTAAATCTTTTAGTGTTTGCACATGTTTTGTCTCTGCTCCTATAATTCTTGGAGTTATAACAAAAACAAGTTCTGAACTTCTAGAGACATTTTTAGTACTTTTGAAAGCATGTCCTAAAATTGGTAAATCCCCAAGAAGAGGTACTTTAGTATTAGATAGTCCAGTAAAATTTTCAATCAAACCACCAAGAATGATAGTATCTCCACTTTTAACTTTTGCAACTGTAGAGAGTTTTTTCTCAGTAGTATCTGGCGCCATTACTCGCTCCTGTCTAGCGTCATCTTCTTCATACTTGAAGCTACTTATGGATGGATTTATTCTTAGCATTATATCATCATGATCTGAAATTTCAGGAAGAAGATTGAGTAAAACACCTATAAAAACTGAATAGTTATTGTATGTAGTTGTTATATTGTCTCCATCGGACCTACTTGTGTCTTCTTGTACTCTATAATTTATATTATCTCCCACTGTAATTAGCGCTTGTTGGTTATTCATGGTTATAACTTTTGGACTAGAGAGTACTTTTGTTTCACCATTTGTTTTTAGAAAATTAATCAAGCCTTCCATAGAAAAAGTTAAGTTATTAACTATATTTATATTTTTAGTCCAGCTTTTTCCAGAGTTATCTCTTGTGCTTTGGAAAAAAGCAGTTGAAGGATCTAGTGGATTGCCATCTCTATCTAAATTAATCCCTAATTCAAACTTACTCCAATCAATCCCTGTTGTATGTCCTGAATCTAGCTCAACTGAGATAACTGATACATCAATCATAACTTGCTTATGAAGCCTCTCTTTTAAATCATCAAGATAAAGTTCAGCTCTTTTTAGTTGAGACTCTGTGCCAGTAATAGTAATAAGCCCAGCTTTTCTATTTATGATAGGTGATTGGGCTTGATATGATTCAACTCCACTATTTAAAATAGAAGTTAACTCACTATCTAATGTTTCCCAAAAGTCAAACTCTTCAGAAACTCTAATCTCATTTTCTGACATAGTAGCAGTATCTCTTCTATCCCCATCTTCTATTGGGATGGCGGAAACAGAGGCATTTAAGATAGCAGTTCCTTGTCTGATGGAAGTTATATAATCAAGCCTATAAGTTTTAGTTTGAAGAGCAGAGACTCTTAGTATATTGTTTTCATATATGTAGTTAAGGTTATGTTCTTCTAATAAAATGTCAAAGATTTCTCTTAAAGTTAAATCTTTTATATTAAACCCATTTAACTCTTCTCTTAGAGCGCTTGCAGCATATGGATCTTTGATGGCAACACTAAAGCCACACATGTCTGAAAACTGATTTACAACTTCTCTAATGGTAACTGATTCATTAATTTTCACACTAAAAATTCTATAATCACAGCTTTTTTCTACCTCAGCGTTAAGACTATTAACAAAAAATAGTAGTAAAAAAGCAAAGAGATAAAAAAGCTTATTTGGTAGAGATGATGACATTTTCATATCCTTTATTAGATAACTTTAAATTTAGTGAATTTTGCTGACCAACTAAGGTAGCACTATTTTGAGTAATTTTAGCTACGCGGTAACCATCTATATTTTCTCCAACTTTAAGCCAAGTTTTATTTATCTTAGCTCTATTTTCAATGACTGCGTAGAGTATGTATGATATTTTTTTAGGAGCAGCGTCGGAAGCTTTGCCCTCACCGTTACTTGCTTGAGATGGTTTAAATAAAAAAGGATCTTTAAGCTTTTGAAAACTACTTTTCTCTAGCCCAAATCTTTTTGTATTTATCGAATCAAATAAATTGTCATAAGCTTGCAAATTTTCTTCCATAGAAGAGTCTGCTTTTAGAGCTAAAGTAGCTAAAAGCAAGATCGATATATATTTTATTTTCAATATTTCATCCCCCATACAGCTATTTTCATACTTCCATCTAATTTATCACTACTTACGATTTCTACCTCATAAATATCTACAACTAAACGATTTTCCTCTATAGTATTGATAAATTTTAATATATCTATAAATCTGCCACTAAAATCTAGCTCAATAGTCAATACTTGCTCGATTTTTTGAAGTGAAGGCTCTTTAAATTCATTGGAAATCTTTTTTAGATTGATTCTATTCTCTTTGGCTAAAAAAGCTAAATTGTCTAAAAATAAAGACCAATTTTTGTCATTAAAAAGTAAATATGATAGATCTTTTAGCTTATTATCTACATAAGAGTTAGTATTTATTGTCTTTTCTAAATCAATTTTTGCTTGCTCTATCTCATTGTTAAACTTTGTAACATAGTAGTTTCTATCTCCATTTATGGCGATAGATTGCTCATAATTTTTCTCTTCTTTGTATTTTGCAAGAGTTTGTTTATGTTCATTTGAAGTTTTCTTCAAAAAATTAGTAGAAGAGTCAAAACTGTAAGTATAGGTTAAAAAAGCTATAAGTACAGCAAATATTAAAATCAAAAGCCTCGCTTCATTTGGCTTTTTGCCATTTAAATACAGATCAATTTTTTCAAATATAGTTTCCATTTACTGCACCTTTACACTAACATCACTACTATAATAAGAGCTTTTATCCTCTTTGACTATCTCTTTAGTTGAAACTGAATATATCTCTTTGTGCGTAAAATCTTTTAATAATTCTGTAAGTTTTTTCTCATCTTTGCTAAGCAAAGAGAGAATTATTTTAGCCTTTTCAATCTCAATTTTTTCTAATCTCACGCCTCTTTGGTTAGTTAGTGAAATTAAATCATTTAAAATTACACCCTTCATTGGATATTTATTCTTTTTATCATGAATTTCAACTAAAAGTTTTTTTCTAAAATCTAACTTCTCATTTTCAGCTTTTTTCTTTTCATTTAAGGTGGTTTTTTCTGCTTCTAGTTGAGAGAGTATCTCTTTTGTTTGATTATTTTTTTTATGCAACTCTATGTACTCATTGTAGATAGATTTTTGTTCAAATGAGAGATATGCCCCATAGCCAAATTGATAAGCAGGGTAGGCTATGGTTGCTAAAAAAGCAATCCCAGCAGCTATTAAAAGCTTACCACTTGCTCTTTTATTGAAAGCTGGAGGTCTTTTGTAAATGGTAAAATTGATACTATCATCAAACTCTTCAAGGTATGTTTGAGCAGTTAGTACCATTAGGATATGCATTTGATCTACATACCATTCTTTAGAGTTAATGGCGATATTAAAGTTAAAGTCATACGATTCTAACCCAAGATATGTTTTAGAGTACTCTTCTATTCCGCTTATCGCGCCAATTTCACTACCTATATAAAATCTATCAATAGAGTCAATGGAGTAGCCTCTTTTTGCAAAAATTAAGACATCATTAATGTATAGAAAAACTTCTCCAAAAAGTTGCATTAAAAATTGCTGGTAGGTTGGGTTTGAAAGTTTCATCCCCTCATTTGATAAAAGAGTATAAAAATCCTCTTCCTCAACTCTTTCGCCTAATAGTTCGCAAAATTTTTCACTAATCTCTTTGAGAGAGTATCTAAGTGGTTTTGAGTAAAGATATTTTCCATCTCTATATATAGCTAAAAATGAGTCATTTTTTTGAAGATAGACAAAACAGTGAGTACCACCTTTTTCTAATACATTTTTACTATATAAAGCACCTAATAAAAATGGAGCAGTGGTGATGTAGTCTATATATTTTGTTTTTGTTCTAACAGATTCAAACTCTGTTTTAACTAAATTTGCGTCAATAGCAAAAACATTTAATAGCCTATTTGAAGTATTGTTAGCTTCTAGCTCAATAAATGAAATTTTATATTCAGTTCCAGTGTCTAAGCCTAGTTCATCATAAGCCTTTATTTCTACTGCGTCTTGTAGATCTTCTTCTGGAATTGATCTACTAATTTCAAAAGAGGAGGTTATGACATCTCTAGCTTTAATGTAAGAGACTACAAATTCGCTACTATGAGAAGATTTGCCTAGATTGTGGGGCTTTATCTCATTTCTAAAAAACTTATATGAGCGAGCCGACTGGGGATCAACTGTAACAATGGATGTCAGTTTTTTTAATGAATTACTATTTTCCATACCCAAACCTATTTGTGTATTTTAGACAAAATTAGCTATTCGTGATAGCCCATTTTTTTTAACTGCTTAGTATCTTGAGTCCACCCTGGCTTAACTGCTACAAAAAGTTTAAGGAAAACCTTCTTCTTGATAAACTCTTCAATCAGAAGTCTCGCATGTTTTCCTATCCTGCTTATTGTTGTTCCAGATTTTCCTATTAGGATATTCTTTTGACTCGGTTTTTCGATTATTATTGTAGCATAAATTTTTTCTAAATCATACATTTCTTCAACTTTTTCAACTAAAACATCACTAACATAAGGGATTTCTTCGCTAGTTTTTTCAAAAATAGCTTCTCTAATAAATTCTCTATAAATCTCCCTTATAGGGGCGTTAGTTAAGTTTTCTGGATCATAAAGATGAGGATGAATTGGTAGATATTTTACTATCTCCTCAAGAATGGCTCTTTTAGTAATACTTTTTTTTGTAGAGGTAGGAATCAAAGCTTTAAAATGGTTTTGAAACTTTTCATACTCTTTTATCTTTTTTAAGATTTTTCCCTCATCATAAAGATCACTTTTTGTTAAAAGTAAAATATGAGGAGCTTTTGGATTTAACTCTAAAAACTGTTCATACTCTTTTGTTGAGTCAGTAATTGGGGCTAAAAAGAGGATTAAATCACAATCTCCTATGGCTTTTAAAGCTTCTTGAAGCATAAATTGGTTTAATTTTTTCTCTTTTTTATGAAGCCCTGGAGTGTCAATTAGTATTATTTGATTATTTTCATGCATTAAAATAGCTAAAAATCTCTTTCTAGTTGCATTTGCTTTTTGAGAAACTAAAGCTAACTTTTCACCAACTAGCCAATTTATAAGCGTGCTTTTTCCAGCGTTTGGTTTGCCAATAATCGATACAAAGCCAGTTTTAGTGCTCAAAGAATATACCTTGCGCTATCCTCATCTTCTATGATTGAGTCTAGTTTTTCATGAATTATTTTTTTATCAATATGTAAGGTTGTGCCCTCATAATCTTTTGCGTTAAAGCTAATATCTTCAAGAGTTTTTTCTATGATGGTATGAAGTCTCCTAGCTCCAATATCTTCCATCTTTTCATTTGCTATTTGGGCGGTATGAGCTAGAGCCTTAATGGCTTCATCTTCAAAAACCAACTCAACTCCTTCGGTTTTTAAAAGAGCTTCATATTGCCTTAATAATGAGTGTTTTGGCTTAGTCAAAATCTGATACAAAACCTCTTCATTTAGACTCTCAAGCTCAACTCTTAAAGGAAATCTTCCTTGAAGTTCTGGGATTAAATCTGATGGTTTTGTTAAATGAAATGCCCCAGCAGCGATGAAAAGAATGTGATCAGTTTTAATCACTCCATATTTTGTAGATACGGTTGAGCCTTCAACTATGGGTAAAAGATCCCTTTGAACCCCTTCTTTACTTGGATCTTGTCTATTTTGAGATCCAGATGAGACTGCTATTTTATCTATCTCATCAATGAAAATTATCCCACTTTCTTCTGCTTTTTTCAAAGCCTCACTTTTTATAAGCTCCATATCTAGCAATGCTTCAGATGCTTCAACTCTTAAAGCATCCTTTGCATCTTTAATTTTTAACTCTTTTTTAACTGGCTTATTTCCCATTCCTAAAATTTTTATAAAATTTTCTTGAACTTTTACAACTTCAGGTGGTAAGTTTTCTGGAGATTCTTGGGTTGTTTGTCTAATCTCTACTTCAATTTTCAAATCATCCAAATCTCCATCTCTTAGTCTTTGTCTCATCTTATTTGAGCTAATTTCATAATCTCTTTGTTTTTCACTACTTGCACCTTTTGGAAGAGGGGGCAAAAGTCTTTCAATAATCTTATCTTCAACAAAGAAGTCAATATTTTTTCTATTTTTCTCTCTATACTCATTTTTAACTAAATTTAATGAAGCGTTTACTAAATCTCTAACCATTGATTCAACATCTCTTCCAACAAACCCAACTTCAGTATATTTACTAGCTTCAACCTTTACAAAAGGAAGAGACATCATCTTTGCAAGTCTTCTTGCAATTTCAGTTTTACCAACACCTGTTGAGCCAATCATAAGTATATTTTTAGGGATAATCTCCTCTTGAAGCTCTTTTGGGAGCTGCATTCTTCGGCGTCTCTGTCTTAGAGCGACAGCTCTTATTTTTTTAGCATCTTTTTGCCCAATGATATACTCATCTAAGTATTTAACTATCTCTTTTGGTGTTAAATTCATCTATTTTAATCCTCTAAAGAATATATATTTATATTTTTATTTGTATATATACATAGTTCTGCGGCAATGTTTAAACTCTCTTTGACTATCTCTTGTGGTGAAAGATTTGAGTGTTTATCTAACGCTCTTGCTGCGCTTAATGCAAAGTTTCCACCACTTCCAATAGATGCAATCTTACCATCTTCTGGCTCAACCACATCCCCATTTCCACTTAAAATAAATAGATTTTTCCTATCAAGCACCAACATCATCGCTTCAAGTCTTCTTAAGTATTTATCTTTTCTCCATGCTTTTGAAAAATCAATCGCTGCTTTTAGCAAATCACCTTTTCTTTGCTCTAAAAAACCTTCAAACATATCAAATAGATTAAAAGCATCTGCTGTACTTCCAGCAAAACCAGCTAAAATCTTCCCTTGATAAAGCTTTCTTATCTTAATGGCATTTGATTTTAATACAGCATTTCCAAAAGTCACCTGCCCATCACCGCCTATGACGGACTCTTTTTTACCTTTATAGGCTAAAATTGTAGTTGCTTCAAACAAAACTACTCTCCTATTACTTCTAGTGATAGTTTAGCAACTATCCCGTGTCCTAATTTTATACCAATATCATATCCACCAATAGTTTTAATGGGTTTATCAACCTCAACTGTCTTTTTATCAACCTCAAATCCATGTTCTTCATTTAAACTATTTGCAATCTCATCTTTAGTAACAGCTCCAAAAAGACTTCCATTAGCACCAAGCGGCCTAGCAATGGTTAGTTTAACTTTTTCTATCTTCTCTTTTAAAGCTTTTAACTCTTCAATTTTTGCTGCTTCTTCCTCAGCTTCTCTTTTTTTCTTTGCTTCAAACTGTCTAATCACCTCTGGTGTAGCTAGCTTTGCAAAACCTTTTGCTATTAAAAAGTTTTGTCCATATCCATCTTTAACCTCTTTGATTTCACCAGCTTTTCCTAAACTTTTAACATCTTTTATAAGTAAAACTTTCATTATTTTCCTTTTCTGTTTTTTCTTGCTCTTCCAGCTATTATGAGTCTTAGGGCATTTAGTTTAATAAAACCGCCCGCATCTTTTTGATCATAAACCTCATCTTCTTCAAAAGTTGAAAACTCTGCATCAAATAGATTATCTGTTTTTGACTCTCTTCCTAAAACAATCACATTTCCCTTGTAAAGTTTTAATCTAACAGTTCCATTTACATGCTCTTGCGACTTATCAATGGCTGCTTGAAGCATTTCGCGCTCTGGCGCGAACCAAAAACCATTATAGATAAGTTTTGCATATTTTGGCATGAGTTCATCTTTTAAATGAGTAGATTCTCTATCTAGCGTGATGCTTTCAATCGCTCTATGAGCTTTTAGCATGATAGTTCCGCCAGGAGTTTCATAGCAGCCTCTGCTTTTCATGCCAACAAATCTATTTTCAACTATACCAACCCTTCCAATCCCATGTTTTGAGCCCAAATCATTCAATGTTTTTAACATAGTTGCAGGCGAGAGCCTCTTTCCATTTAATGAGACTGGATCGCCTTTTTCATAACCAATCTCTATGATTTCAGCCTTATTAGGAGCATTTTCTGGACTATTGCTCCATCTCCACATATCATCTTCTGGCTCTTTATTTGGATCTTCTAAAACTAACCCCTCATATGAGATATGAAGCAAGTTTGCATCCATAGAATAGGGCGATTTATTTGGTTTAGAGTCAATTTTAATATTGTGTTTTTTAGCATAATCTAATAGTTTTTCGCGAGAATTTAAATCCCACTCTCTCCAAGGTGCAATGATTTTAAGATCTGGATTAATTCCTAAATATCCAAGTTCAAAACGAACTTGATCATTTCCTTTTCCAGTTGCCCCATGACTAACAGCGTCTGCCCCAGTAAGTGCAGCAATCTGGGCTTGTCTTTTAGCTATAAGAGGTCTAGCTATGGAAGTTCCAAGAAGATACTCCCCCTCATAGATTGCATTTGCTCTAAACATTGGAAATACATACTCTTTTACAAACTCTTCTTTTAAATCTTCAATGAATATATTTTCTGGCTTTATGCCAAGCTCTATTGCCTTTTGTTTTGCACTCT
>JAAYLJ010000015.1 GCA_012521935.1 Campylobacteraceae bacterium
CCAATGTAAACTGATTGAGGTTTTAAATTTAACTCTTTTAACTCATGAGATTGCCTATTCATAAAATCAACAATCTCTTTAGCTCTAGCTTGCCTATGCGTTACCTCTCCTAACTTTATAAGTGACTCTTTGATAGCTTCAAGTTTATCACTATTTCCACCATAGCCCTCTCCGTAACTAACAACAAAAACAGGTATGTTAGTCTGCTGTTTTAGCATTTTTACATCATTTTTATTTATAAAAGATGCAACTATTAAAGTTGCTCCACTGCTAATTAATGCTTCGGATGAGGGAAGTTTTCCAGGTCCACCTTGTCCTACAATTAAACTCTTTTGAACTAAACCTTTTTGATTTATCTTCTCTCTATAAGGCGATATTTTGGGTGCTTGCTTCTCAACAGCTTCAATCCCTACAATGTTATCTTCAAGTCCTAAATAAACCCCAAGCCTAAGAGCCCCAGGTCCTACAAAAACAATTTTAGGATCTTTTTGAGAAGTAGTAATCTCTCCTAACATATCGCTAACCTCATAACTAAGCCCACTAACAGTTAGCAAACAGACTAACAAAAGTTTTTTTATCGCACCCATACTATAAGCTCCAATCCCACTTTTGTGGTAGTTAAAATATCTCCATCTTCATTTACAAACTCTTTCAAAACAGCTCTTAACTTCTTTTCATTTGGCTCAATCCCGTGCATTTTTAAGTGCCACCCTTCAAATCTTATGGCATCTTCTAGTTTGCTTTTTTTCTCCCAAAGTGTTTCAAGATACCTGTTTTTAAACTCAAAACCTTTAAGCTCTAACCACTCTTTTAGTCTATTTGCACCTGGTGGTGCGTGTAGTTTTTCTCCATGAGCATTAAAAATCTTCTCCATTACAGTTGACTCTCTTTTACCTCCCCATCCAAGGTAAATAAAGCCATTTTTTGCAAAACTAAAAGCTTTTTTAAAATCTTCTTTTTCAAGTAAAGCTGGGCTCATAGAGCAAAATACAAAATCCACACCCTCTCCATCATAAGTCTTAAAATCGCAACAAACTTGCTCTACATTTAATATATTAAACCTCTTTCCATCCTCAGTTAAGGTATCTAACATTTTTTGTGAAAAATCTAAGGCATATACTTTTTTTGATTTTTTAGCCAAATGAAGAGTGTAAACTCCTGTCCCACACCCAATATCTAAGATAGTTTTTCCATCAAAATCTACTCCAAACTCTTTCATGAGAGAAAAAACTTCTTGCTGAAATGGTGTAAGTTCATTGGAAAATCTAGGGAAATCATCAGTTTTTAAATCCCACATTTTTGAAGATGAATTTACAGGCATACACACAAATATCCCCTTAAAATAATACTTAAAATAAAATGTTCATATTGTATCAGCAAAACTAAGTTTTATCAAGATAAAGTAAACTTTTTTTATCCAATAAAATTAAAAATAGGCATTTTTTGTAGCACGAATAAAGCTTAAAGTAACATTAAGTAGCTGTTAAGTAGCTTTTTTTTATACTACTTCAAATTAGCAATTGTAGGGTTGTAGTGAAAAAATTAATTTTAATATCTATATTTATATCTTCACTTTTAAGCGCTAACCAAATGGTTAGTGTTAGCATATTGCCTCAAGCATATTTTGTTGAAAAAATAGCTGGAGATATTTTAACTACCCAAGTAATGGTACCACCTGGTAGTAGTCCTGCTACTTATGAGCCAAAACCAAGCCAAATGGAGTCTTTAGAAAAGAGTAAAGTTTACTTTGCCATTGGTGTGCCTTTTGAAAGAGTTTGGTTGCCAAAATTCCAAGAGCTTATAAAAGGGATAAAAATTGTACATACAGATGAGGGCATTGAAAAACAAAAAATCCATGAACATAGCCATGATGGAGTGACTAAGAGTGGTTTGGATCCACATATTTGGCTTGATCCAATCTTAGTTAAAAATCAAACCTTAACAATGACAAATGTTTTAATAGAAGCTTTCCCAGAGCACAAGCAAACTTTTTTAAATAATTTAAAAATTTTCCATGATGAATTAGATAGTTTAAATGAAGAGGTTACTTTAATATTATCCAAAACGGATAGAAAAAAGTTTATGGTTTTTCATCCATCATGGGGCTATTTTAGTAAAAGATATGATCTTACTCAAATCTCAATTGAAGTGGAAGGGAAAGAGCCAAAACCTTCTATGCTAGCATCTTTAATAAAAAAAGCTAAAGATGAAAAGATTAAAACTATTTTTGTATCACCTGCTTTTTCAACTAAAAGTGCAAAAACTATTGCAAAAGAGATTAAGGGGGAAGTTGTTGCCATAGATCCACTTGCAAAAGATTGGAAAAGTGAGCTTTTAAAAAGCGCTAGAGCCATTGCTCTTTCTTTGGAAAAATAGGAGAATAAGTGATTAGCACTGATGGTTTCTCATCTTTAGCCAAAGAGGAGTTGTTGGCATTTTTATCATTAAGTCCAACTATATGCTTAAGATTTAATGGTAAAACCATAGATAAAATAACCCTTGCATGCTCTAAAGTTAAGGATTTTTTAGGCTTTAATGAAGAAGAGCTCTACCAAATTGACTTTAAAACATTAATTCACCCGCAAGATTTAAAAAAAGCAGAACAGAGCTTTTTACTTGCTAAAAATAGAAAAAAAACTATAACCGATCCTTTTAGATTAAAAAAGAAAAATGGTGAATATATTTGGATTCAAGCAAATATCATCTTAAGAGAAGATGATTCACTTTTTAGTGTATTTGTGGATGTTTCTCCATCTGTTGAGGATAAATTTGAACTTTCAAAATTAACAGCTTTTTTTGAAAGCTACAAGATAGCGTTAGATGAAAGCTCCATAGTTTCTAAAAGCGACTTAGCTGGCAAAATAACTTATGGAAATAGAAAATTTGAAGAGATAACTGGCTATACGGCTAGTGAATATATTGGGAAACCGCACAATTTAAATAGACACCCAGACACTCCAAAAAAAGTGTTTAAAGAGATGTGGGAAACCATAAAAGCTAAAAAAATATGGAAAGGAATCTTGAAAAATAGAAAAAAAGATGGCTCTCCTTACTGGGTTAATATGA
Organism: Campylobacteraceae bacterium; assembly: GCA_012521935.1. Taxonomy (GTDB): domain Bacteria; phylum Campylobacterota; class Campylobacteria; order Campylobacterales; family Campylobacteraceae; genus JAAYLJ01. Next base: position 3,067 of record JAAYLJ010000015.1, read on the forward strand.
CAATATTGCCAATCTTAGATGAAGATGGAGAGATAGTTGAATATATAGGCGTTAGACATGATATAACTACTATCATAAAACAGCAACAAACCATTGAAAAACAAGCTTTTACTCACTATTTAACCTCGCTCCCAAATAGACAAAAATTATTAAAAGATTTAAAAGAAGATCCTCCTTTTGCTTTAGCCATAGTTGACATTGAAAAATTTGGCCAAATTAATAACCTTTATGGAAATGCAAATGGAGATAAGATTTTAATTAGACTAGCTTTGGAGATGAAAAATAGAGTTAAATCTCTTAAAGGTTTTACTCTTTATCATTTAAATGCAGATGAATATGCAATTACGGCTAACTCTTTAGTTAAAAAAGATGATTTTGAACTAAATATTAAAAATCTTGTAAATGAGATAGATAGGTTTGAGGTTAATTTTGGAAATGCTTATTTAACTCTAAACTTAAGCTCTGGCGTATCTTTTGAAAAGCCAAGCGAGCTTGTACAAACTGCTAATATGGCTTTAAAGCATGCTAGGGAGATAAGAGAAAATATCTTTGTGTATTGTAGTGATTTAAATAGATATAAAGAGTATGAAAACAATATACATTGGAACTTTAAAATCCATACGGCGCTACTTAAAGATAAAATAGTCCCATTTTTTCAACCAATAGTAGATTCTAAAACTTTAAAACCAGTTAAACATGAAGCCCTTGTTAGGTTGATTGATGGAGATAAAATCTACTCTCCTTTTTTCTTTTTAGATATAGCCAAACAGACTAAGCAATATAAACAAATCACAAAAACTATGATAAAAAAGAGTATTGAAGCTATTGAGGATTTATGTTGTAATGTCTCTTTAAATCTATCCATAGATGATATTTTTGATACTTCCACAAGAGAGTTTTTGATTGAAACTATTAAAGCAAAAGGGGTGGGTAAACATATCATTCTTGAGATTTTAGAATCAGAGGGAATTGATAATTTTAAAGAGATAAATAGCTTTATTTGCGAGGCAAGAGAGCTTGGTTGCGAGATTGCCATAGATGATTTTGGCTCAGGATACTCAAACTTTGCATATTTAATCGAGTTAAATCCAGACTATATAAAAATTGATGGCTCAATGATAAAAAATATAACTGTAGATGAAAATACCCAAATAGTAGTAAGAACCATCGTAGGATTTGCCAAAAAGATTGGGATAAAAACTGTTGCAGAGTTTGTAAAAGATAGAGAAACTTTTGAATTAATAAGAGATATTGGGATTGATTATGCACAAGGATACTACTTTAGTGAGCCTTTACCAAAGATATCGCAAAACTCTTTTTAAGCGCTTTTAATATAATATTTTTCATGGACGCTTTAAAAATTGAAAATTTGTACTTTCATTATCACTCACAAAAAGTGCTAGAAAATATCTCATTTGAGCTAAATTCAAAAGATTTTCTAGCAATTATCGGTCCAAATGGAGGCGGTAAAACTACTTTAGTAAAGCTTATTTTGGGACTTTTAAATCCAAAAAAAGGATCTATTAAAATCTTTGGAAAAACCCCCAAAGAGTCTATCTCAAGCATAACTTATGTGCCCCAGTACACAAATACAAATTCAGATTTTCCAATTAGAGTGCTAGATGTAGTGTTAATGGGTTGTTTAAAAAAAGGGGTTTTGGGTAGATACGAAAAAGAAGATAATATAAAAGCAAAAGAAGCTTTAAAGCAAGTTGGCATGAGTGAGTTTGAAAACTCTAAACTAAGCAGGCTATCAGGTGGCCAAAGACAAAGAGTATTTATAGCAAGGGCACTTTGCGTGGATGCTAAAATGATTTTACTAGATGAACCAACTGCTAGCATTGACATAGAGGGACAAAAGCATATATTTGAACTTTTGCAACTTATAAATAAAAAAATGTCGGTAATCGTTGTTAGCC
>JAAYLJ010000137.1 GCA_012521935.1 Campylobacteraceae bacterium
AAGAAGAAGTCTATAAGCCATTTTGAAAGAGGTGCAGCTTCTGGCATAGTGATAAATTGCAAAACAGCTACTGTTAAAAATATAGCCATAGGGTCATTACTTCCAGATTCTAGCTCTAAAAGAGATCTTAGTTTTGGGTGAACATTAACTCCCCTAGCTCTAAAAATGGCAAATACCGCAGCAGCGTCAGTTGATGAGACAATAGCTCCTATTAAAAGTGAATCATAAAGAGGAACTGATAGAATATAGTAAGCAAACCCAGCAGTTATAATTGCGGTGAAAAATACACCAACTGTGGCAAGTATGAGTCCTTCTTTAAGTACAGGTTTTATGGATTTCCATAAAGTATCAAGCCCGCCAGTAAAAAGAATGAAAACTAAGGCAATGGTGCCAATGGTTTGAGCAAGATTTGGATCATCAAAGCTAATGCCCAAAATCCCATCAGATCCAGCTAGCATTCCAATGACTAAAAAGCCAACCAAAACTGGTATGCCAAACCTTTCAGAAAGTTTGCTTGCAAAAACACTAAGTATCATAATAAAAGCAGCAAAAACAGCATAAAGTTCTATCTGTAAATTCACAAATCCCCTTTTTAAAAAAGAAATTTTATCACAACAAAGTTTAAAAAAAGGATGGATAAGAGCTATTTTTCAAGCTCTTATAAAAATTTTAGCACGAATAGGTAGTTTTAAATTCAAATGCAGTAGGCCTTGACTCATATGGCCAAACTTGAGTTTTAAACTTTAAATCGCTATAAGATTTTAAAAGATCTTTACTCATTGAAGGTGCAAGATAAGCATCATCTCTAATAAGTGCTTCAAGTGAGCCTCTTAAGGTATGAGGAAGTTGGTTTATCCCTTTTTCCCTAATCTCATCTAAGCTTAATTTAAACAAATTCTCATCCATTGGGCCTGCTGGAATAGTTTCATTTTTAATCCCATCAAGTCCAGCTAAAAGCATTGCGCTAAGAGCTAAATATGGATTTGCAGTTGAGTCTGGAAAGCGAATTTCAATTCTAGTTGATTTCTCATCTCCTCCATAAGGTATTCTACAAGAAGCTGATCTATTTTCTGAAGAGTAAGTTAAGATGGAAGGAGCTTCAAAACCAGGAACTAATCTTTTGTATGAGTTAGTTGAAGCGTTTGTAAAAGCTGCTAAGCTTCTAGCATGAGCTAGGATGCCGCCTATATAATACTTTGCTACATCACTTAAGTTTCCATATTCATCTTTTTTAAAAAATAGATTTACCCCATCTTTCCAAATGGATTGATGAAGGTGCATCCCGCTTCCATTATCTTGATGAAGTGGTTTTGGCATGAAAGTAGCTGTTTTTCCATTTAGATGAGCTACCATTTTGACTACATATTTATATTTTTGAACATTATCAGCTGCTTTTACTAAAGATGCAAATTTAACTCCAACCTCTCCTTGCGCTTGGGCTATTTCATGGTGAGCTAAGGTTGCTTCAATGCCAATTTGCTCTAACACTTGTACTATTTCAGCCCTAATATCAACCATGGAATCAACTGGCTGAACAGGAAAGTATCCACCTTTTGTTCCAGGTCTATGTCCAGTGTTATATCCATCTTCATACTTTGTCTCTTCATTCCAATCGCCCTCTTCAGAGTCAATTTTATAAAATGAGTGATTTTTAGAATCTTTAATTCTCACATCATCAAAGATGAAAAATTCATTCTCTGCTCCAAAATAAATCTCATCTCCAATGCCAGATTCTATTAAATGTCTATATGTTTTTTTAGCGATACTTCGCGGACATTTTTCATACATTTGCCCTTTGTAAATATCATAAACATCACAAAAAACTACTATGGTAGAATCAGCTGTAAAAGGATCTAAAAAGGCTGATGAGGCTTCAGGTAAAAGAATCATGTCTGATTTGTCTATGGTTTGCCAACCTTTAAAAGCAGATCCATCAAATGGAACTCCTTTTTTAAAAGTATCTTTATTTACCGCTTTAATATTGTAAGTAATATGGTGCCAAGTTCCAATTAAATCAGTAAATCTAAAATCTACAAATCTAACTTCATTATCATCACAATAACTAAAAAACTCCTCTTCATTTTTCACAAAGTGTCCCATTAATCGCTCCTAATTCTTTAAATCTTTTGAATTGTATCAAAATAAATATTTCAAAATTCTATAAATG
>JAAYLJ010000138.1 GCA_012521935.1 Campylobacteraceae bacterium
AGCTAGCATAGATGCAGAGATTCATTTAAACATATATAAACATATTCCTGAAGCAAAATATATCTGCTACACCATGCCCCCTTACATCTCAGCTTACGCACTAACTAACACAACCATCACTCCAAAAGACTATTTTGGCGCAACAAGAGTTGGAGTGCAAAGTGTTTATGATCCAAGAGAGTTTGCAAATTGGTATGAAAGAGCAGATGTAGAAATTTATAGGTATTTAATTGAAAGTGGTAAAAAAATGATAATAATTAAAGGTTATGGCCTATATTCATATGGAAGAGATATTGAGGAGATCGCAAAAGAGATTGCTATTTTGGAAAATAGTTGTAAACTTTTACACTTAATGGGCAGTTAGTGTTACTTAAATAACTAACAATGTTATAACAAATTATCAAGTTTTTCTTTAAAGTGTCGATTTTTAAACTACTTTAAACACAAACAAGGTAAAATCGTATGTTTTATAATCTTCAAAAAAGGAAGCGCTTATGATTACTTGGATGCAGCGCCATAAAAAATATTTAGTTGTAACTATATGGGTTAGTGTTATTGCTTTTGTTGGAGCAGGCTTTGTTGGATGGGGAGCTTATGATTTTAATTCAAGTAGATCTTCAGCTGTAGCTAAAGTTGGTGAAGTAAAGATCCCTATCAGGGAGTTCCAAATGACTTATGGAAATCACTACGCATACTACAACTCACTCTTTGGAGGAGAGCTAACTCAAGAAAAAGCAAATGAACTAGGACTTGAAAAGATAGTTTTAGAATCAATGGTAAATGAAGCACTTCTTTTAAACTATGCCGCAGATTTAGGCTTAAGTGTTTTAAATAGTGAGTTAAAAGATGCGTTAAGCCAAGATGAAACATTCCATAATGAATCAGGAATTTTTGATAAAAACTTATATTACCAAACCTTAAGAAGCGCTAATCTTGATTCAAAAACATATGAGAGCCATTTAAGAAAACAGATTTTATTAGACAAACTTAACTCAGTACTGCACATAACACCAAATGAAGAAGAAGAGAAGATAATTGCCTCAGCTTTACTCATGCAAGATAGATTAAGCGTTAGGGTTTTAACCATAAATCCTAATGAAGTTACTATGAATGAGGATGATTTAAAAGCTTTTTGGGAAAAACAAAAATCTAAATATTTAACCCCAAAAACATATACTATTAAAAGTAAACAAGTTTTAAAAGATAGCTCACTTGAGTTTGATGAGAGTGATTTGAAGGCTTTTTGGGAAGAAAGAGAGTTTGATTTTAGACATGAAGATGGGAAAGTAAAGAGTTTTGAAGAGGCTAAAGATGATGCGCTTGAGGCTTTCTTTTTAGAGCAAGCAAGAAAAGAAGCCTTGCAAGTCTATTTAGGATATAAAAAAGGTGAAGTTGTAGTTGAAGATAGCCAAACAGTAGAAGCTAAAAACCTTCCTATAGATGAAGAGGAGTTAATGCAAGCTCATGTTGGAGATATTTTAAAGCCTATTGAGATTGAAGATGGATATATAATTATTGAGCTTTTAAGCATTAATGATCCCGAACCTATGGGCTTTGATGAGGCTAAAGCTTTAGCAAGAGTTGATTATGAAAAAGAGATTATAAATAAAACATTAGAAGATAGAGCTAAAGCTCAGTTAACTCTCTTTCAAGGTCGTGATATTGGGTTTGTTGGAAGAGATAGCACGGTTGAGATTGAGAATTTATCATCAGATGAAGTAGCTCACTTCATAGCTTATGTGTTTGATAACAATGACAAACGAGGTTATGTTTTACTAGATGAAAAAGCTGTACTTTACGAGATTATGGAACAAAAGTTGCTTGATAAAACCAAGTTAGAGCGTTATTCAGATATGATTAAAGAGAGCAGTAAACAGTTGAAATCTACTGAGATTGATGACTCACTGCTAAACGCTTTAAGAAAAAGATATTCAATCAAATATTTCTACAAAGGAAACTAATTGAGCACTACACTTTTAGGAATTGATATTGGCTCAACTAAAATATGTGCTGTTATTGCCCAAAAAGATGATTTTGGTATAAAAGTATTAGGTGCTGGCATTGCAAAATCAAATGGAATTAAAAAGGGTGTTATTACAAATATAGATCACGCTTCTAAATCTATAAAACAAGCAATTACTGATGCAAAAAGAGTTGCTGGCACTCAGTATGAAAAGACTATTGTTTCTATTTCAGGGGCTTATACTAAAAGTGTAGATAGTAGTGGTGTTGTAAATATTCCTAGTCATGAGATTGGATTAAGAGAGATAAATAGAGCCATGCAAATGGCAGATCATAATGCAAATATTCCAAATGAGTATGAAAAATTGCATGTCCTTCCATATAATTTTAAAGTAGATGAACAAGAGTTTATAGAAGATCCTCTTGGGATGAATGGCTCAAGATTGGAGGTTGAAGTACACATAGTTACAGCACAAAAATCCTCTCTAAGTAACTTAAAAAAAGCAGTTAAATCTGCTGGGGTTGAGATAGACAATATTGTTCTTTCTGGCTATGCGTCTGCTATTTCAACAATCAATTCAGATGAGAAAGAGCTTGGAGTTTGCGTTGTTGATATGGGTGGTGCAACTTGCGATGTAGTTATTCATTCTGGAAACTCCATAAGATTTAATGATTTTTTAGGTGTTGGTTCAAACAATATCACCAATGATCTATCTATGGCTTTACACACTCCGCTTCCTGCAGCTGAGAAGGTAAAGATAGATTATGGATATATGAATTCAAGTTCAAATGAACTCATTGAACTCCCTATTTTAGGGGATGAGCAAGCTACTCATGAAGTATCATTAGATATTATCTCAAATGTTATTTTTGCTAGAGTTGAAGAAACTTTAATGATTTTAGCCAAAATATTAGAAGATAGCGGATATAAAGATCAAGTTGGCGCTGGCGTTGTACTTACTGGTGGATTAACAAAGCTAGAGGGCATTAGAGAGCTAGCAACATCTTATTTTGGCAATCTACCCATAAGATTAGCTAGGCCTAGAGAAATGGAAGGGCTTTTTGAAACATTAAGAGATCCGGGACACTCCACTTCCATTGGTTTAATCATGTATGGTTCTGGCTCATTTACTCCATATGAGATAGATTCTAATAAAAAAATGAGATACAAAGATGAAGCGATAGATCCTGGAAAAAATGTACAAAAAATATTAGAAGAGAATGATAATTTAAAATTAGATAAGTTTGAAGAGATTGAGTCACCAAAAGAGAAATTGGCTCGAATAGTAGAGGGAAATAGTAGCCCCAAAAAAGGGGAAAATGTTTTAATAAAATTTTGGCATAGACTAACACAACTATTTTAAGAGGAGAGATGGCTATGGGCGGCTTTACGATTGAAGAAGCAAAGAGTATTTATGGCGCTAAGATTAAAGTTGTAGGCGTTGGGGGCGGCGGAGGAAATATGATTAATCACATGGTAAGAGAAGGTGTAACGGGTATTGATTTAATCGCAGCAAATACCGATGCTCAGGCACTTGATCACTCTTTAGCCTATACTAAAATCCAACTTGGTGAAAAGCGCACTAAAGGCCTTGGCGCTGGCATGATTCCACAAGTTGGTAAAGAGGCAGCTGAAGAGAGTTACGAAGAGATTAAAAGCGCACTAGAACACGCTGATATTGTATTTATCGCTTCAGGCTTTGGCGGAGGAACAGGAACTGGAGCCGCACCTGTTGTTGCCCAAGCAGCCAAAGAAGTTGGCGCATTGACAGTTTCGGTAATAACTAGGCCTTTTATGTTTGAGGGAAGAAAAAGATTAAAGCTAGCCGAATCTGGCATTTCAGAGTTAAAAAAAGAGAGCGATTCCATAGTCATAATACCAAATGATAAGCTTTTAACCTTAGTAGATAAAAAATTAGGCATTAAAGATAGTTTTAAAATAGTTGATGATGTTTTAACTAGAGCAGTAGCTGGCATGAGCTCTGTTGTTCTTTCTTCAGGAAATAGCGACATAAACCTTGACTTTGCGGATGTGCAAACAGTTATGAGTCATAGAGGAATGGCTTTGATGGGAGTTGGAGAGAGTGATGGTGATGGTGCTGCGATTGACGCGGTTAAAAATGCCATAGAATCACCACTACTAGACAATATGTCCATAAATGGAGCTCTTGGAGTATTAGTTCATTTTCATCTTCATCCTGACTCTCCTCTTTCAGAAATTAGCGAAGCTATGAATGTTATTTTTGAAGCAGCTGATGAGGATGCTCATGTCATTTTTGGAACAACAACAGATGAAAAGATTGAAAACAACCGTGTTAGAGTTACCATTGTAGCAACAGGCTTTGAAAAAGCTAAAGAGGTTGAAAAAGAGCATAGAAAACTTGATTTAACTCATGAGAGCATGAAAAGAGAGAGAATTCTTAGAATGAGAAAGGTAAGTGGAGGATTTGAAAGTAGTGATGATTACTTAGATATTCCAGCTTACATTAGAAACCAAATGGATTAAAAAAGCATAGCGCTAAAGCCTCTATCTAGCCCAGCCAAATCTTTATAAAATGAGACGAAAGAGGCTTTAGCTGCATTTAAAGTCTCTTTCATTGCCTCCTTTTGATCATATCCCATCTCACAAGCGATATATTTTGATACTCTTTTTTCTTTAGCTTTAAAAATTAACTCTTTCAAAAATTCATCCCCCGTGTCTCCACCAAAAAGTGCCAAATGAGGCTCTTGCAAAACAGAGTCGTCTAACTTGGCATCATTAGAAATGTATGGAGGATTTGAAACTAAAAGATCAAACTCCCCACTAATTCCATCAAGCATAGATGTATGCACAAAGGTGATTTTTTCGCTAACTCCATGAAGTTGGGCATTTCTTTTAGCCAAAGCTATCGCTTTTAAGGATATATCTGTTGCTACTATCTTGCTATCTTTAAGCAAAGTTGCAAGCATGATGGCAACCACCCCACTGCCTGTTCCAATTTCTATAATCAAAGGAGAATTCAAATCTTTTAGTAATTCTACTGCCCTATCAATTAAAAGCTCAGTTTCAGGCCTAGGGATTAAGACACCCTCTTTAATTTCAAACTCTTTTGAATAAAAAGATACAGATCCCAAAATATACTCTAAGGGTGTTTTGTTTGCTCTTTTATTTACTAAATCAAAAAACTCATAAGCCCTCAAAAACTCCTTATCTTCATTTAAAAGAATCCATTTTCTATCTTTTTTTAGTAAAAAACTCATAAGTAGAGCAGCTTCTTTTTTTGGACTTTGAGCAAAACTTAACTGTTTTGATCCATAATTTAATGCTTCTAAAATCGTCACTGCATAAGCCTTTTAACCCTATCAACTAGCGGTGGATGCGTATGGTAAAAGATTATGCTAAGATGATGAGAAAGAGGAAAACTACTATTTTCTTTTGCTAATTTAAGCAAGGCGCTTTTTAAAGCCTCTTTGCTTTGACTTTTAGCCCCATATTCATCTGCCTTATACTCATTTTTCCTACTCATTGCACCAAAAATTGGCATCCATAAAAAAAGAATGATTGGTGAGAGTAAAAAAAACATAACAATAGTCATATGAGATGAACTGCTAAGATTTAATGATGAGAAAAAAGTATCTGGTAAATTGCCAAAAATTGCAAACATTATAAAAAGGATAGATCCACTTGCAAAAATATTTTTAACTATATCTTTATGTACAAAATGCCCTAGCTCATGCCCTAGTACAGCTAAAAGTTCATCTACAGATAGAGTGTTAAGCAATGTATCATAAAGCACTACTCTTTTTGAGTTGCCAAGCCCACCAAAATAAGCATTAAGCCTCTTATCTCTCTTGCTTGCATCTACCACAAAAACACCATCACTTTTTAGTTTCACCCTGCTTAAAAGCTTTTCAATGTTGCTATTTAACTCCTTGTCTTCTAATGGAGTAAATTTATTAAAAATTGGCGCAATTATTGTGGGGTAGATCATATTTATAAAAATTGTTATAGAAAACATAACTAAAAACCCCCAAATCCACCAAGAGGGCAGGTTTTTCATTATCCAAATAATAGTAAAAAATAAAACAGTACCAAAGATGACAGTAAGTCCTAAAGATTTAACTTGATCTAGTATGTATGTTTTTTTATCGATAGTGGTAATTTCAATTTCTTTTTTAAATGTTGCGTATAGATCAAAAGGGATGGTAAAGAGGTAGTTGATAAAAAGAACAATTAGTAAAAAAGTTACGCTTTCTAAAATGGAGTCTTCTTTTATTAAATTTTTTTCTAAAAACTTTAACCCCCAAGATATCCACATTAAAAAAAGAGCATAATCAAAAAATGTCTTAATAGTATTGAATTTTTCATTTATGATTTTGTATTTTCCAGCTTTTTTATACTCTTTTTCATCTAATATTTGAGGTTTTAAAAAAAGTGCATTTTTAACAAATCTTATCTCATTATATGAAATATATAACTTTATAATTAAATATGAAAAATATATAAAACTAATTAAAATAAGCATTAAATTCCTTTGTTTTTAAATTAGATTGTAACAGAAGAATCCTAATAAATTGTTATGATTTACCATCCATACAGCACAAGGGTGCTAAAATAAACTATCTTTAAAAGGATCTTTGTGGCTTTACTGGATTTACTAGAAATAAGCAAAAGTTATGAAACTAAGAAAATATTAGAGGGTGTGGATTTTTTCATAAATGAAGGAGCCAGGATAGCCATCATAGGAAAAAATGGTGGTGGAAAATCAACTCTTTTAAAACTCATAGATGGCTCTTTAGAGCCAGATTATGGTCGTAGGATTTTACAAAATGGCATAACAGTAGAGATGCTCTCTCAACATAGTGAGTTTAACCCTGAGGATAGAGTAATTGATGGGATAAAAAAAGAGTTAAGCTCTTTATATGAAGCTCAAAAAGAGTATGAAAATGTTTTAGTTAAATTATCAAAAGATTTCAGTAATCAAGAGTTAATAAAAGAGCAAAATAGACTCATCTCATTTTTAGATGCGCACGATGCGTGGAATTTAGATGAAAAGATAAAAAGAGTTTTAGAAGAGTTTAATCTTTTAGATCTGCAAGATAGGCCTATTGCTCTTTTAAGTGGCGGGGAGCAAAAAAGAGTCTCATTAAGTAGCGTTATCCTCAAAAAGCCAGAGATTTTACTTTTAGATGAGCCAACAAACCATTTAGATATAGATATGGTTCGTTTTTTAGAAGAGCTTTTAAAAAAAGAGAAATATACAACCGTTTTTATCTCGCATGATAGATACTTCATAGATGAAGTGGCTACCAAAGGGGTGGAAATTGATAATTTTAAGCTTCATCATTTTATGGGTGGATATAGAAATTTTCTTGCAGATAAAGAAAGAAGATTAAATAGTTTACAAAAAGAGCATGAGGGACTTTTGAAGCTTTTAAAAAGTGAGGAAGAGTGGCTAAATAGAGGAGTTAAAGCTAGACTTAAAAGAGATGAAGGTAGAAAAAAAAGAGTTTTGCAAATGAGAGAGATGGCAAAAAGTAAGCCAGGTGAGCTTAAAAAAATGGAGATTGAACTCTCTAGGGCAAAACCAGCTTTTACTCAAAAAAGCTCATCTAATAGGCAAAAAATGCTATTTGAAATTGAAGATATTTCTATTAGTTTAGGCAATAAAAATTTAATTAAAAATTTTACAATTAGGATTTTACAAAATGATAAAATTGCTATTGTAGGTAAAAATGGATCTGGTAAAACTACATTTTTAAAACTTTTATTAAATGAATTAAAGCCTGATTCTGGTGTGATTAAAAAGGGAGATTTTCAAATTGGATATTTTGATCAACATAGATCTATCTTAAATGATGAAAAAAATTTACTAGAAACTTTTTGTCCAAATGGAGGAGATAGAGTCAATGTTAGAGGCTCTAATATGCATGTTTATGGCTATATGAAAAAGTTTTTATTTCCCAAAGAAGATTTGGCCAAAAAGATTGGTGATTTAAGTGGGGGAGAAAAAAACCGTGTCGCGCTTGCTCTTCTTTTTACTAAAGAGTTAAATTGTCTTATCTTAGATGAGCCCACAAATGATTTAGATATTGAAACTATAAATATTTTAGAAGAAGCTCTGCTGCATTTTGATGGAGCAGTTATATTTGTGAGTCATGATAGATACTTTGTTGATAAAATTGCTAAAAAACTATTTATTTTTGAAGGTAATGGAAAGATTATAGAGAGTTATAAAAGCTATATTGAGCACCTAGAAGATGAGGAAGAGAAAAAAGAACTACACTCTTTATTAGACTATTCAAGTAGTAAAATGGTACAAAAAGAGGAGTTTAAAAGTAAAACAAAACCTAAAAAACTATCATATAAAGAAGAAAAAGATTACAATGAACTTCCCGCGCAAATCGAAATTTTAGAAAAAGAGATCTCTTTTTTAACTAGTTGCCTAGAAGATCCAAAGTGTTATCAAGAAAGAGGAATTGAGGCGCTTTATGAAGAACTCTCTCTAAAAGAAGCTAAGCTAGAGCCTCTTTTAGAGAGATATTATGAGTTAGAGGAGAAGGTTTTAAGCCTTGAACTTTGACAAATCCTTCTCTAGGTTTGTAGAGCTAGTATTTAACTCTTTTGATATTTCAAGCAGTTCTCTAGCAACTTTTTCATTATTTTTTGAAGCATTTAAAGTTTCGTGCATTTTATTCATTAAAACTTTTGTCATTTCAGAGATTTCAATCGCTTTAGAAGATGCTTCTTTGGAAATTTGGATAGACTCATGAGTTCTATCTTTTGTTTGTGAAGCTTTATTCATTAACTCTTGAGCAGAATCAGCTATAAAAGTTATCTGCTTAGCATTTGCATTCATTCCCTCACTTAAATCCATAACACCTTGAACGATAACTCCAATGGTTACATCAATCTCAGCTAAGCTTTTTTGTGTTCTTTCTGCTAACTTTCTAACCTCATCTGCAACAACAGCAAATCCTCTCCCATGCTCTCCTGCGCGCGCCGCTTCAATTGCTGCGTTTAAAGCTAGCAAGTTTGTTTGATCTGCAATATCTTTTATCATCCCAAGCACACCTTTAATCTGCTCAGTTTGAGTTACTACAGTTGAGATTTTTTGAGCCATTTCCTGCTCGCTAGTACTTGTACTAGCAATATGAGATACAACTTCATTTAAGGATTTTGTCATATTATCTAAAACATCAAATGAAGCCATGCTTTCTTTTGCCGTTTTCCCTGAAAGCTCTTCAGAAATTCTTAATTCTTGTTCAACTTTTTCTGTTAGTATAAAAGAGTCTTCAACTTGCTTATTTTGCCCCATAGCACTATTTAAAAGTGTAGAAGCGCTTGAGTTTAATATATTGCTAGTTTGTCCAACTTCATGAGCAATGTTTTGAGAAGCTAAAACTGTTTGTTGAGTCTTTTCTATAAAAGCATTTACATTATGTCCAACATCTCCTATCTCATCTTCACTTCTAACAGTGACTCTTGCGGTTAAATCCCCATCACCACTAGCTAAATCTTTTGTTCTTCCTAAAAGCAAAGATACAGGGTTTCCAACTATTTTTTTAAGAGCATAAAGCAAAATAGCAGCTATTACAAATAGAAAAAGTGAAAAAATTGCTATGAATTTAATGCTTCTTTTTGACAAATCTTTATCAACTTGTGCAAAAGAGTAATCCATATCCATAACGCCTAAAACATCCCCTTCATTTGAAGTTGGATGACAAGCTAAGCACTCTCCTTCAGCAATAAGTGGCAAAATGAGCCTAAGTTCTCTTCCTCTTGAGTTAGTTGATTCTATATTTAAGTTGTGTGGGTTTTTAAACTGCTCTAAAATAACAGGATCATCAGTAATGGTAGCTTCTAATCCAAAAGCATTTATAACTTCTTGAGATTTATGAACAACGATACTCTCAATCCCTTCAATGGAAGCTGCCTCATGAATAGCCCCTTCTACCATCTCTGGGTCGCCAAAATTCATTGCGCTTTTTAAGGTTTGAAAAACGGACTCACCTAGCATGTTTAAATTGTTTTTTGTCTGCTCTAATGAAGCTTGCTTAAACTCATTAATAATTACATATTGCATAATTATAAAGCTTACCAATAACACAGGAACAATAGTTAAAGAGATCTTCATGCCAATTGTTTTTTTCATTTACATAACCTTACAAAATATATTTTAGTCAAACATACGCAACTTAATTGCTTATATTTTAGATAGCAAAAAGTAGTTGTAATTGATAAAAAATTATATCATATTTAAATTGCAAAAAAATAGTTTAGTTAGTTAAACTACAACATATCCTAAGATAAGCTGTAGTTTAGCCCATAACGCAGTCTTTATTATTGATAAAAATCAACTAAGCGCTTCCTTTACTTCATCACTTGCCATTGTTATATTCCACTCTGGTTCCCAAACAATGTTAACATTAGAGCTCTTTATGCCATCAATCTTTAGTACAGCTTCTTGCGCCCACTGTTTTAAAAGTTCATGCAAAGGGCACCCTCTAGTTGAGAGAGTCATATCTACTTCAACATGTGAACCTTCAACTCTTGCATCATAAATTAATCCTAAATTTACAATATCAAAACCAACCTCTGGATCAATTACGCTTTTTAAAGCTTCATAAACAGTCTTTTTAGTTATCATTTTTTTCTCCGATATTTTTAAATTTATAACTTTTATATAGAACAATTACTAACATCAAAGTAGCTGCTAGCAAAGAGACGCTACCAATTAAAGATAGAAGTTTTGACTCTATTAAAAATCCAAGAGGAAAAAGTAAAGTTCCAAAAATAGTTAAAAGTAGTTGAATATTTACAAGTTTTTCTTCTATCATTTCATGAAGCATTGGAACTTTTATCTTCCCTACATGAGGAGAAACATACTCATACCAAACTAAAAATGGCACTATTTTATATAAATGTCCAATTATAAAATGCAAAAGAAATCCAATTAAAAATAGCCATAATGAAACTTTAATCAACTCTTCATTTCCATAAATATATGACAAAATAGCCAAAATTATCGATACCCCAAGAGCAGTAAAAGCAAAGGATAGGTGATAAAACCAATACTCTCTTTTTTTTCTAATTCTTGAAGATAAGATTAAAACAGATTGGGTTATGTATAAAAAGATACTAACTGTTATGCCAGCAGTGGCAAAGGTAGCTTCTTTAAAAAGTAAAGATAAAAATGAAATATTTAGTAGTACTAGAGCGATTTTAGAATAGATTGTACTAACTCCATGAGATAGTGAAAACATTGGTAAAAGCACTAATGAAACACCCATTATTATGAAAAATAAAGCTCCAAAAATAACTATGGTAGCGTGAGAAAATATAACAAAAAGAGTATCACTTGCTATGTTAGATCCGCTAATTGCTAGTAATGAGATAAACCCTAAAGTTGCGCCAACTATAAGCCAGATGGAAGCAAAAAGCAAAAACAAAGTTACCACACTCCATCTTTTTACATTTTTAAAACTTAGTAAAAAAAGTAGGCTAAACCAAATAAGAGAGATATAAACAGCTCCCCCGCCAGAGTGCATTAGTGGTGTTTTTCCAAGATACATTCCAACACTTAAAAGCAGTGAGCCAATAAAAAAGAGTAAAAATAGTACAAATGAGCCTCTAAGAGTGTAAAATGGCGCCTCAAGAACAACAGGAATGAGTTGATATAAAGCCCCAATAACAATGCACATTACAAAACAAAGTAGGAAAAAGTGTAAAAATCCAGCAAATCTTAAATCTAATAAAGATAGATTAAAATCTAAAAACAGTAGTCCTATTATTGAGACAACTAAGGAGATAGATCCTAAAATGAAATATCTTGAAACCACATTAAAAGGTGGTGCCATCTCTATGGCACTTTGAGATAACATCTCCTTTATCCTGCGCAGCTAGAATCGCTAAGGTCTGGGGAAGAGCCCTCTTTGAAGGTGAAAGTTAATTTTACTAAACTATTTCCAATCTCTTTAGTCTCAATATTGAAATCTTTTCCAACCTTAGAGAGCAAGCCAACAGGGTTTTTATGGTTTATCATAACTACTTTAGTCTTATCATCTTCTATAAACTTAAGTGCTAACATTGCGTTAACCATAGGCTCAGGGGGTACACAGCTACTTGAATCAAACCCAATAACTCTAACGCCCTCCTCTTCATAGCTAACAAAAGGAACGCTATTGCCCTCTACTTCAAAAACCTTTGCATCTTTTGGCCAAAAATTGCTCATTTTCTTCCTTTTTTATTTCATTATAAAAAAAATGATAATGAGTGTCATTGACACATATCAATAAGCCTATATTTAATGCAAAAAGTGCCTAACTCCAGTAAAATATAGAGCTATTTCATGCTCATTAGCTGCTTCGACAACTTCCATATCTCTAATGCTGCCACCAGGTTGGATAATTGCACTAACTCCAGCCTTTGCAGCCGCGTCAATGCTATCTCTAAATGGGAAAAAGGCTTCGCTTGCCATTGCACTGCCAGCAACACTTAATCCAACCTCTTTTGCCTTTAAAATGGCGCATTTAGCTGCATCTACTCTGCTAGTCATCCCCATTCCAATCCCAACCATGGCACTATCTTTAACATAAACTACGCAGTTTGACTTTGCAAAGCTAGCTATCTTATAGGCAATTTCCAAATCTTTTAACTGCTCTTTACTTGCTACTACATTGCCCCTACAAGTAGATTTTTCTATCTCATCATCTGCTACTTTATCACTTTGTTGATAAACAAATCCACCATCAATATGTCTAAAATCATACTTATCACCATTTAATTCTAAATACTCTTTATTTTGAGTAAAGATTTTAACTCTTTTTTTACCCTCAAACGCACTAAGGGCTTCATCTGTTACATTTGCAGCAATTATCACTTCTATAAAAATCTCATTTATCTTATTTGCTAACTCTAAATCTAAAGTTCCATTAATGGCAACTACCCCACCAAAAGCTGAAACAGGATCACACTTAAGAGCCTCTACATAACTATCTAAAAGAGTCTCTTTAATGGCAAAACCGCATGGGTTTGCATGTTTTACAATCGATACTGCTGGAACTTTTCCAAATGCAGAGGCTATCTTAACAGCTCCATCAATATCTGTTAAATTATTAAAACTAGCCTCGCCTTTTAGGGTTTTAAAATTGTTTGTAAAAAAGTTATCAAACTCATAAAGTGCACCTTTTTGATGAGGATTTTCACCATACCTTGTATCAAATGCTTTAGTTCCAACTATGAACTGAGTCTCTCCAAAGCCTTTATTGAATCTTTTATTCATATAGTTTGCTATCATCGCATCGTAAGAGGCGCTATGTTCAAAAGCTTTTATCATTAAAGCCCTTCTTAATTGCTCATCTACGCTATTTGAGTTTAATGAGTAGAGCACTTCATCATAATCTTTCACATCAGTTATAACTAAAACATCATTGAAGTTTTTAGCCGCACTTCTAATCATGGCAGGCCCACCAATGTCTATATTTTCTATTATGGTTTCAAAATTATCAGTAGTTGCTATGGTCTCTTTAAATGGATATAGATTAACGCAAACCAAATCTATCCCAATTATGTCATGCACTCTTGCAGTTTCAACATGAGAAGAGAGTTCTCTTCTATATAAAATACCGCCATGTATATAAGGGTTTAGAGTTTTAACCCTTCCATCAAACATTTCAGGAAATTGTGTTATGTCGCTTATCTCAATAGCTTCTATCCCTGAATCTTTAAGTTTTTTATATGTCCCCCCAGTTGAAATAATCTCCCAACCAAGCTCAACCAAGCCTTGCGCAAATTCCACAATGCCGCTCTTATCACTTACGCTAAGTATTGCTCTCACCATTCATCCTTGTAATATTTGCTATAAAGCGCGATTATATCTAAAGAATGTTTTTAAGTAGGTTAAGGGGATTTTCAAAAAGGTATTTTAAGCTTAGGGGTATAACTTAAAATAACCTTTTTTGTTACTTTTTAAATAGCGAATATAAAGGACAATATCTAAAAACAGCAGTTACTATGGGAACAATACCAATTAAGCCAAACCAATTTTGTGAGATTAAACCCCATACTAAAAGTAAGACGCCTATTATTAATCTTACTTTTCTATCCATTTCACCAATATTTTGTCGCATATTTCCTCCTTTTTCTTAAATCCTACCAAAGCATTCATAAAGATATGG
>JAAYLJ010000139.1 GCA_012521935.1 Campylobacteraceae bacterium
ACTTGGAATGGAAGCAGTTTATGAGTTTGAGGTAAAAGATATGCCAGTTACTGTGGCAGTTGATTCTAGTGGTGAATCCATCCACACTACTGGCCCAAAGGCGTGGAAAAAGTAGATTTGTAGAGGCACTTTGCCTCTACTTTGTTATAAACATATAAAAAGGGTTTCCATCTAGTTGCATATCGATCCAAATCCCATTATCATCACCAATATTTGCGATCAAAGGTCCAATGGCGGTAAATGTTTTTGGTAAATCGAAAATTACTTTAATATTTTTTCTTGAAAGTTTTGTTTTAGAGCTACCTGTTATGACATTGCAAAGCTCGCCCACACCATCCATAATGGCAGCATTATCATTCATGGCAACGCTCTCTCCTAGCATTGCTTCAAGGGCTAAGATAGCCACTTCTCGTGGAAAAATTAAAACAAATCTACCAGATAAATCTCCCTTAAATTTCATCATAGCTGTTATTACATCTAGCCCTAATTTAGTCTCAAAAGGTCTTACTTCATGGGCTTTTTTCTTAGCTTCCATGCCTGTAAAAGAGACTAAAGTTTCAACTGCTGTATCCATAAAAAGAGGCAAATTTTGAATTAAAACTCTAGAGAGTCCTAGCTGGGCAACAGCTGGTTTATTGCTGTTTAAGTTTAATCTACACTGAGTAATAGTGATGTCGTATCCCTCATCAATCCCCTCTTCAAACTCCTCTTTACTTCTAGCCCTATGAACTCTATAGCCTTGTGAAACTAAGATTTTACATATATCATCAACGCTACTCTCCTCTTCATCATACACCA
The DNA here is from genome assembly GCA_012521935.1 of Campylobacteraceae bacterium. Lineage (GTDB taxonomy): Bacteria > Campylobacterota > Campylobacteria > Campylobacterales > Campylobacteraceae > JAAYLJ01. Next base: position 799 of record JAAYLJ010000139.1, read on the forward strand.
AAATAGAAAGATCCCCTTTGAAAGTTTTAGGTGCAAAGAAAAGTTGGGCTGCTTGAGGTGTTTTGAAAAGCTTTATTGCAGTCTCTTTTGTTAAAGCTTTAAGGGCTTGAAAGGTTTTAGCAGAGTAATCTGATATGGCAATTGGGATACTTAAGCTACCTACTAACTTAAGGCGGTTGATAAAAAATGCTAACTCTTTTAAGTCATAAATGGCACTTTTTAAACTAAAAACAACGCCTTTAACACGCCTGTTTTGAACTGTATCTTTTAAACTTGCTATTGTGTTTATAAGCATGGTTGTCTTTTGTTCTTTCATGTGTCCTACATAGTTTACAACCATAATTTCATTGACTATTTGATACATTTTCTCTCTTTCAAGGTGCTCTTAAATGGGTGGTAGTTTACCATATATGCTTTAAAAAAGGGTTGAAATGCCAATACTTTAACACTTAAGTGCTACTCTAGCAGCATCTCTTACATGCAAAGAGGTGGTATCATAAATTTTTATTGGCGCTTCTTTTACTATCATGCCAATTTCAGTACATCCCAAAATAACCCCTTGTGCCCCTTTGCTAGTTAGATTTGAAATTATGTTTTGAAACTTACTAATTGAGCTATCTAAAGCCACTCCTTTACAAAGCTCTTCATAAATCACTCTATGGATCTCATCTTGATCTTCTTTAGATGGAGTTATAACCTCTAAGTTTGCTTCTACTAACTTAGCTTTATAAAAATCTTCTTGCATCGTAAACTTTGTCCCTAAAAGTGCTACTTTTTTATTACCATCTTTTATTATCTCTTGTGTTGTGGGTGTGGCAATGTGTAGTACTGGGATTGATAGGTTTTTTTCTATTTGTGGTAGGATTTTATGCATTGTATTTGTAGCTATGATTAAAAAATCTGCACCGCCTTTTTCTACATACTTAGCTTCATTTGAAAGCAAACTTCCAAGCTCATCCCACCTATTTTCATGTTGGAGTTTTTCTATCTTCGCAAAATCAACACTTCTTAATGCTATCTTAGGAGAGTGCGCAGAGCCTGCAAACTCTTTAATGTATTTGTTCAAAAGCTTTATGTAATCAATGGTTGACTCTATGCTCATACCTCCCAAAATACCAACTGTTTTCATAAGTTTCCTTTTTTATTTTAGTTTAGCTAAAAAATAGTTTTGTCGATATTATAAAACAAGGAGTCAAAATGCACATAATCAATTCATCTCAAACAAACATGAGCGCATCTTATCATAAAAGGGTGGATGTGGAAAGTGTAACTATGCGTAAAAACAGCACGCCACCACCTGTTAAATTTAAAAATATAAACCTCTCAAATGGAAAAGATAGCGAATCAGAACTCTTAAGAACCAACCCTAAACTCTATATGTTAGCTAAATTATTAGAAGCTCAAACTGGTAAAAAGATTGATTTTACCAATTTAGATTCAGGCTTAAGTCAAAATATAGATGCTCCCATTTTTGACTATTATCACAAATCATACGAAAAAAATAGTATGACTTTTAGCAGTACGGGAACTGTTACGCTTGAAGATGGGAGTGAGATTAGCTATTCATTAAATATTGCTTGGGCAAAAGAGTTTGAAGTTGAAAATAGTTTTTCAATTCAAAATGGAAAAATTTTTACTGATCCTTTAGTTGTCTCTTTTGGGGCCGATGAGCCCTTAGTTGGGGATACATTTGCTTTCAACTTAAGCAATAGTGTTAAAAATCTTAATTTTACAAGCCAAACTGGCGGATATTTGGTTTATGATAAAAATAGTGATGGAGTAGTGAATGATGGCACTGAGCTTTTTGGACCAACCACTGGCAGTGGATTTTTAGAATTAGCAAAATATGATCAAGATAAAAACGGCTGGATAGATGAAGGGGATGAGATTTTTAAACAGCTTAAAATTTGGGTTGTGACAAATGAGGAAGGCACTCTTTTTTCTTTAAAAGAAGCTGGCATTGGTGCTATTTCTTTAAAAAGTAGTCAAATTAACTACATAGCTAAGGATAGTATAGATAATTCATTTGCTCACTATAAAAATGCCTCTGTTGCTTTAAAAGAAGATGGCACTGCCATTGGTGTATTTGAGGTGGATGTTGCTGGATAAAATTTTATTAAATTTTTAAAATTAAATCTTAAAAATCAAAAAGGAGAATAACGCATGAAAACAGAAAAAATGGCTCAATGCTTGAAAGATTATATTGAAGATATAGTGGACGAACGGATTGAAAGATATTTAAAAAAAAATGGCGGACAGAGAGGGATTTGAACCCTCGAAGCCCGTAAAGACTTGCACCCTTAGCAGGGGTGTGGTTTCAGCCACTCACCCATCTGTCCTGATTTTTAGAGGGTAATTGTATATAAAACTTACT
>JAAYLJ010000140.1 GCA_012521935.1 Campylobacteraceae bacterium
AAAACTCTTCTATAGCTCATGAGTTTTCAACCACTTCAGTTGAAACTGGAAAAAGGGTTGAAGATACAACCTCTTTGGTTAATGAAACAACTACAAAATCAATTTTAATTCAAGATGAGATGGATAGCTCAATAAAAAAGGCTTTAGAAAACAAAGATGAGTTAGCCCACGCGTTAGATTATATTGATGATGCAAATAAAGCCATTACATTTTTAAATGAACAGATTCAAGCTAGCTCTCAAACAGAGATCGAATTAGCTGGAAAGATGGAACTTTTAAGTCAAAATGCCGAACAAGTAAAAGAAGTTTTAACTGTCATTAATGATATAGCTGATCAAACAAATCTTCTTGCACTTAACGCTGCCATTGAAGCAGCTCGTGCAGGAGAGCATGGAAGAGGATTTGCTGTTGTTGCAGATGAAGTTAGAAATTTAGCTGAGAGAACTCAAAGAAGTTTAACTGAAATTAATGCAACCATAAATGTGATAGTTCAATCAGTTATGGAATCAAGTGAAACCATGACAGTGAATGCGAAAAATATTGAAGAGCTAACTACAGTTTCACTAAATGTTGAGAGTAAAATCTCACAAATGGCAAAAGTAATGCAAAATGCCATTGGAATGAGTGAGGCAACTGTTAATGATCATGTTCAAAGTGGCAAGAGGGTTAAAGAGATTATAGATACAATCTCTCAAATAAATACCCTCTCAGCTGAAAATAGTAGAAGTGTTGAAGAGATGAGTAGCGCAGCAATGCACTTAAGCGGAATGAGTGAGAATTTAAATACTAAACTCTCTTTATTTAAGACTTAAATATTGGCGTAGTCTATCTACGCCCTCCCTCATGTGTGAAATCTCTTTTGTGTAAGCAAAGCGCATATATTTTTTACCATCTTTAATCCCAAAATCAACCCCAGGTGTTGCTGCTACATGGATTTTCTCAAGCAACTCTTTTGCAAAAAGAGCGCTATCGTTGCTATATTTTGAAATGTCTGCCCATAGATAAAAAGCTCCCTCAGGCTTTGCATCAATGGTAAAAAACTCACTAAGCGCTTCAAAAAGATAATCCCTTCTTTTTCTAAAAGTATCTCTTACAAAACTCAAATACTCTTCATCAAAAGCTTCAAGAGCTGCATATTGGCTAAGTGTTGGTGGACAAATGAATAGATTTTGCGCCAAAATTTCTGCCTCTTTTAGCTTTTGTTTTGGGACAATTATCCACCCAAGTCTAAATCCTGGCATACAAAAATATTTTGAAAAACCATTTATGACATAAAGCTCATCATCAAACTCAAGCGCACTATGAGCTCTTTTTTCATAAGTTAAACCGTGGTAAAGTTCATCTGAAATAAAAGAAATCCCCTCTTCTTTACACCCTTTAATTAACTCTTTTAATCCATTTTTTCCATATATGTTTCCTGTTGGATTTGCTGGAGAGGAGATTTGAATAGCTTTAATGTTTTTACCTTTTATATCCTCTTTTCTAAGCTCATAACTACTTTCTTTAGAGATAGGCAAAAAAAGTGGCTCAATGTCTAAAACTCTAGCTACATTTTTATAGCATGGATATGAAGGATCACTTAAGCCCAAAATATCCCCGCTTGAAAGAGTTAGGGCGTAAGCCATTATGAATGCTCCACTTGTACCTGGAGTTAAAAATATTTGACTTGTATCAACACTAACTCCATACTCTTTTTCATAATGCTTTGCTATTTTTCCTCTTAACTCTTCCAAACCCTTACTTTGTGTGTAGGCAGCTTTATTAAGATTCTTTTCTAAGGTTTTTAAAACTTTTGGAGATGGAGGTAGATCTGGTTGACCTATCTCAAAATGTATAGCATCTTCATATTTGCTTGCATCTCTTACTATGTCCATAACCATAAATGGAGTCAAATCTTTACATCTCATTTTAAGTCTCATCTTTAAAAGTTATTTCTTGATTATATCTATCTTAACTTATGCTATTATTGCTCATGACTGTAAGCGAAGCAAAAAAACGATTAAAAAACGATTTTTCCTACATTAAATTGGAGTATAACTCAAAGGAGTTGCTCTTAACGCTTAAAAACTTAGTTTATAGTAAGCGTTTTGGCATGGGATATGCGTGGCATGCTTTTTTAACTTTAAGCGGGAATGATGTAGTGGAAGCAAGGTTTGAGTGCCATACAAGCGATACTTCAACTGGAGTGTTTCATCAAAAACTTCCAGCACCTCCACCTGTTTGGGATGAACTTAGGAAGGTTTGCGAGGTTTTGGAGCTTAATTTGGGGGTGGTAAGTGCTAAGGACGATGGAAGATAGCCAGAGGGTTTATGTCAATGTTACTTTAAATGAGTATATTAATTTAACTTACTTTAAAACTCTTTTGGAAAACTCCGCAGTTACTAAGTCAGACTTAACAGGTAAAATAATCTATGCAAATGAGAATTTTTGTAAAATTACGGGCTACACTAAAGATGAATTAATTGGCAAAAATCACAATATTTTTAAACATCCAGAAAATGATCCAAATATTTTTAAATCTTTATGGGAGAGCATAAAGGCTGGCAAGGTTTGGCAAGAAAGACTTCTTAGCGTAAATAAAGATGGTTCAGATTTTTGGGCTGAGACAACCATAATCCCACTCATAGACAAAGAGGGCTTAAAGCCCATTGAGTACATTGCAATTAGACGAGATATAACTGATTTTTTAAAATTAAAAAGAGAAGCAAATGCCCAAAAAATAAAGGCAAAAGAGGCAAAAGAGATTTCAAAAGCTAAAGATGCTTTTTTAATTCTTTTTACACATGAACTTAAAACACCATTAAATGCCATAATCAACTTTTCAAAATACCTTTTAAAACATGCTAATCATATTGAAAATATGCCTAAAGGAAAGCTTGCTGTACTTCTTGAGAGGATTGAAAACTCTGCTAAAGATATGCTTTTAAATGTTACAGATTTGCTAGATTTATCAAAATTAAGAGTAAATAAACTTATCTACAATAAAAGTTCATTTGGAGCTTGTAATGCAGTGCATAGTGTTATTGAGGAGCTAGAGGGCATTAGTAATGCTAAAGGTGTAAAAATTAAAACAGAAAATCTTTGTAAAAAGAGCGCAGAATCAAGTTCGCATAGGTTAGTAACTGATGAGTTTAGATTTAAACAGATAGTTAGAAATATTTTATCAAATGCCATTAAATATTCAAATGGAAAAGTTTTAGTTAGCATGCTTGGAGAGGATGAGTTTTGGGAGTTACACATTGAAGATAATGGTCCGGGGATTGAAAATAGTGAGGGAATTTTTGATCTTTTTGAAAGAGAGCATGGAAAGAGCCAACATGAGGGGACTGGAGTGGGTTTAACTTTTGTGAAGTATCTTTGTAAAGATTTAGGGTTTTCATATCATTTAGATAGATCCAAAGCACTTGGCGGGCTTGATTTTATAATTTCACAAAAAAGGAGTTAGTTTGGTTAAGGTTCTTGTTGTTGATGATAATGAAGATAATCGCTTAACCTTAGAGTTACTTCTTGAAGAGTTTGAAAATTTAACTATTAAAGAAGCAAAAGATGGAAAAGAGGCGATAGAGTGCTTTAATGAAGAGTTTTTTGACTTAGTTTTTATGGATATTTTGATGCCAAATATTGATGGATTTGATGCGACACAAAAAATCAAACAAAATCATCCAAAAGCAATGATAGTTGCCATAAGCGCGCTAGATGATGAGTTTTCAAAAGATAGAATGCTTCTTTGTGGCGCGGAAGATTACCTAACTAAGCCAATTGAGCATCATCTTTTTCATCAAAGAATCAAAAATTACTTAAGTATTATTAGATATAGAAAAGAGGGCATAAAACAAGAAAATGCCATAAATCCATTCCAAAAAAGTGTATTTTTTAAAAGAGTAGCCTTTTTTATTAATTGTGAAGCTGGTTTGGCAGAGTTTTGGGATGATGCGCTAAATGAGGGAAGACTTACACTTTTTAGTGATGAAGTGCGCTTTGTTTATGGAGTTGGGCTTTGGCTGCTTAAACTTAAAAAACCATTTAAAATTTTGATTGAGCAAGATGAAGATGCTTTTTATCTTACTTTGCTTAACGCAAGTGGCATAAAAAGATCAATTCTATCAAACCTCATTAAAAAACATCTCCCAAATATTTTATATATGTTTGATGATAATTCCATATATTTAAAACTTACAAAAAATAGTAAAGAGAGCATCTCTTTAGATGAAGAGACAAGAGAGCTTTTAGGTAAAACTCACCATGGAAGCATGAATGCAAAAGAGTATGTGGAGAGCTCTGTTATCTCTTTGCTACCAAAAATTGAGTCTTTAGAAAGTATTGAAGATGCCATAGATATGAATCTTTTAGAGCTTAGCCAAACGCACAATCTTGACACTATCTTGCTTTTGGCAGATAATTTTAAAGAGTACCATAGTGTGCTTGAGCTTTTAACTAATTTTAACCATTTAGCTTTTGCCATAGAGTCATTAATAGAGTTTTTATGTAGCATAAAAGATAAAAACCCATCTAATGATAAATTAGTTGAACTTTCAAACATGCTGCTTGATCTTCTTCATGATTTAACAAATTGGCGAGAGCAGCTTTTTGTAAAGCAAGAGGCGGTAAATATCCACTATTTAGACGCATCTTTACTTAACTCATGTATGCAAATTAGAGCGGTGTTTGATGACAAAGTTATTGATGAAGGTGATGATTTAGAGTTTTTTTAGACACAATTATTATTTTTGTGCTAAAATACTACACTTTTATAGATATTCAAAGATGATATTTTGTTCAATTTTAAGGAGAATTGATGCCAAAGAGGGTGATTTTAGTTGATGATAGTAAGACTATTTTAGCCACTGCTGAAATGGCGATGGAGCCACTTATTAACAGCGGTGAAGTAGTTATGAAAACCTACCTTAATCCAGCTGAACTTTTAGGAGCTTTGGAGAGTGGAAGCGAGGATTATGATATGTTAATTAGTGATATTAATATGCCTCAATTAAACGGATTAGATTTAGCGCACTCTTTAAAGCAAAATCCTAGTTTCAAACACAAACCAATCCTCATTCTAACAACTGAAAGTTCGGCTCAAATGAAGGCGCAAGGAAAAGCAATAGGTGTAACAGGTTGGCTAGTAAAGCCTTTTAGTAATGAAAAGCTAGTTAAAGCAGTCAAAATGGTTTTAGGACTTTAAGATGGACAAGAAAAAAACAGATACTCCAGCGGGTAATCAAAGGTATTTGACTTTCTATATTGAAAATGAACAGTATGGACTCAATATTCAAAATGTAAGAGAGATAATCGCCTCTATGAACATAACAAATGTGCCAAAAACTCCTTCCTACATAAAAGGGGTTATAAACTTAAGAGGCGTGGTAATTCCAATTGTAGATGTTAGGCTTAAATTTGGATTAGAAGAGAAACCTCATGATGTAAATACTGCAATTATTATTAATGTCATAGACAACCTCTCCATAGGATTTATCGTTGATAGGGTGGAAGATGTGCTTACAATAAGCAAGGATAGACTAACTGAAGCACCAAAGTTTGGGACTCATGTTGATACTTCATTTATAGAAAATGTAGCTGAGGTTGGAGATGGAGTTATTATGATTTTAAACCTTAAGCGAATATTTGAAGAAGATGAGTTGGCTGGGATCTCTACCATTGAAAGCAAAGAGGAGTAGGCTATGAATTTAACTCTTGGAAAAAGAATAACTTTAGGGTTTGGTGTAGTTTTAATAATCGCTGCTATTTTGGGGATTGTTGGTGTTTTAAATATGAAAATAGCTCAAAAAAATAGCTTAGACATGCAAGAGAAATATATGCCAGAAATGGAATTCTCAGGAGAACTTCAAAGCAATGTCCTAACAGCTAGAATATCAGTTGTAAACTATCTATATACTGAGCAAAATAGTTTTTTAAATGAAGCTAGGGCAAATTTTAAAAATACAAATGAAACCTTATCTAAACTTGAAGCTTTAGCGGATAAATATGAAGAACTTGTAAGATTAAAAGAGCTTTTACCTTCATTTTCAGCTAACTTAAAAGCGTATCATGCGGGGGTTGACAAGCTTTCTGTACTTTATGAGAAAAAAGCCTCCATCCAAAGAAGTTTAGATGAAAATGCAAGAGTTTTTATGAGCTCAGCTAGAGAGTTAAGAGATCATCAAAGAGTGCTTTTGGTGGATGATTTTAAAGCTGGGTTAACACTTGCAAAACTTCAAGAAAGACTTGAGAAAATTTACACTACTTGGAGAAGCGTTGCAAGAGGATATGACGCAAGACTTGGTAATTTTAGAGCTTTAGCTTTTAGAGATAGCACTATTTTAAGTGAATCTTTTCAAGCTTTTGATGATTTAAATGAGATATATACAAATTTAAGAAAAATAACGGAGCTTAAAGAGGATTTAGAACATATTCAAAATGTTGAAAATGCGGGAAATAGATATAAAGAAGATTTAATAGCATTAGAAAAAGTAACAGTAGAGGCTGAGACTGTAGTAAAAGAGCTTATAGGAATTGGCAGTAGGGTTTTAATTACTGTTGGAGAGATTAAAGATGCTGGAGCAGCAGGGGCTGATAGGCTTTCTGATAACTCAGTAGAAACTCTTAATAAATCAGTTGTGATTATGATCTCAGGCTTAATTATCGCACTTATTTTAGGTTTAATTATTTCAGCTTTTATAACAATTACAACAAACCGTACTGTAACCTCCGCCGTCAAATCCATCATGGAAGCATCAGATCAAGTTGTTAGTGCTTCAGATGAGATAGCTGATTCTTCTACTTCATTAGCAGAGGGAGCAAGTGAACAAGCAAGTAGTGTTGAAGAGGTAAGT
>JAAYLJ010000141.1 GCA_012521935.1 Campylobacteraceae bacterium
CAAATGAAGAGAAGCCTAGTTGCAGAAAATGTCCAAATCCTTGCTATGAAAAAGATAGATGGAAGCTGCTAGCAAAAATTATGAAATATAGTGGAATGAAACTAGGGCTTTTAAAAATTAGAAAAATGTTTAAAAGAGTTTAAAATCCAATATTTTCAACTAATTTTTCTTGCAATAATCCATTGCTAGCTATGATAACTCTGGAGTTCATGCTATATTTTTTACCCCCTAAAGTTGTGAAAACTCCCCCAGCTTCTTTTAATATTAAAGCTCCAGCAGCAACATCCCATGGTTTTAAATTTATCTCGTAAAAACCATCTAACTTTCCACTTGCAACTAAACAAAGATCCAAACTTGCAGATCCAAATCTTCTTATATCTCTTATCTTTGGTAAAGTCCTAGACATGGAGTTTATCACAAAACCCAAATCCTCTTTTGAGCTATTTTTTGTATATGGAAATCCAGTTGCAATTAGTGCTTCTACTAAAGAGTTAGTTTTACTAACAGAGATTCTTCTTTTATTTAAAAATGCACCATTTCCTTTTTTTGCATAATATAACTCATTTAAAATTGGATTATAAACTCCCGCCTCAGCACCTTCTCCATCTCTCCAGACCCCAACAGAAATCCCAACAAAAGGGTGTCTATGCACAAAATTTGTAGTTCCATCAATTGGGTCAATAAATACTCCACTCTCAGGAAAAATCTCTTTTTTAAAGCTCTCTTCCCCAACTATCTCATCATTTGGATAGAGTTTTTTTAATTTTGGTGTTAAAAACTCTTCGATTAAAAGATCATATGTAGTAACTAAATCCGACTCGCCCTTAAAAGAAGTTTCAAACTCTCCAAAATAACCCTCTTTTAGTAGTTCTCCTGCTTCAAGTAAAATTTTTTCTAAACTCATTTTAACTCTTTAAACTCCATTGTTTTTAAATCAAACCCATAACTCTCCATCTCATTTTCACCAATCACACAAACCATATTGCAAAACTTTGCTGGAGATTTTTCCAAAGCTCTTTTCACAACTTCAAGGATGAAAGCCCTTGTATTCATCACAGGAGTTGAGCTTTTCCCGCTAAATACCATCCCCTCCTCTTCTTTTAAGTACTCTAATCCCTCTTTTTTTAAATGCTTTATAAAAGCTTTTTCATTTAAAAGATTTGGAGCATCCATTGCAATTAAAACATCCATTTTTACTCTTTCAAAACCCTATCTAAATGAGCACTAAACTCTTTAGCCTTAATAAATCCAACTATTTGCAACTCCTTTAACTCCTCCCCACCTTTATAAAATATAAGCCCAGGAGGCCCAAAAAGATTAAATTTTTTAAGTAACTCTTTATCATCACTGCTATTTTTTGTAACATCTACCTTCAAAAGCTCCATTTCATTAAGCTTTCTACTAACAATCTCATCTTTAAAAGTTATATTCTCAAGCTCTTTACAGCTAACACACCAAGAAGCATAAAAATCAACCATTACAGGTTTTTTACTTTTTTTAACTCTATCCTCTAGCTCTTTGACTGAGCTTATATACTCAAACCCTAAACTATCTTTTTGTACAAGCTCCCCTTTTAGGCTAAAAGGCTCAAGTGGATTTAAAGGATTCTCCCCTTTTGCAACTCCTCCTGCAATTA
>JAAYLJ010000142.1 GCA_012521935.1 Campylobacteraceae bacterium
GAGATTAAAAAGATAGCTGATTTTTTAAATATCAGCGTGGAAGAGTTTGGCAAAAAGTATCTTTTTGAAAAAAATAGAGATTTTAGCCTAAAAGAAGTGTTTTCACCATTAGGATATGCTTGCATTTTTTTTGATGTAAAGGGTTTAAAATGCACAATCTATCCTGTAAGGCCAAACCAGTGTAAAACTTTCCCATTTTGGGAGCATTTTAAAAAAAATATTGAAGAATTGGAGGATGAATGTCCAGGTGTATATCGATTATAATAGCTGCTTTAACTCTTTTTTTAAATGGTTGCGCCCCCTCTACAACTCCAACAAAAGTTGAAAATGAATCTTTATTAGTTTTAGAAGCATTAGATTTAAAAGAAAGAGGAGAGTATGTTGAATCAATCTCTAAGTTTGAAGATCTTTTTGATAAAACACAAAATAGGCTCTATTTAAAAGAGGTTTTAAAAAGCTCTTTTAGTGCGAACTTACCCATAGATCCTAAATATGATGATCTTTTAAAAGAGCTTTTAAATGAAGGGGATATAGCTAGATCTTATACAGGTTGGCTTTTGCGACAAGATAGGATAGAAGAGGCAAAAACTGTTATGCAAGAGCTTTTAGAGAAAGAAAAAAATGTTAAAAATTTAAATATTTTAGGCTCAATTTATCTTTACCAAAAAGAGTACAATTTAGCTTTAAAGTATTTTGATGCTATCTACAAAGAAGAGCCAGAAGAGAATACTTTAATGATGATAGTTGAGCTTCTTGATACTCATTTAAACCGCACAAATGAAGCCATATCTTATCTTCAAACTCATAGTAGAATGCAAAAATGTACAAAAACTATCTGCTACAAACTTATTCAAATTTATGGAAAAACAAAAAATTTGGATGGACTTTTATCCACCTATCATAGACTTTATGATGAATTTAAAGAGGATGAGTATGCTGATAGGACGGTTGAATTGATGCTTTTTCAAAAAGATACTAACTCTGCTATTAAATTTTTAAATAAAACAGAGCATGATCCTTTGCTTCTTATGGATATTCACGCTTCACAAAAAGAGTTTAGCAAAGCTTTTTTAGTTGCAAAAAGAGCTTATGAAAAAAGTGCAGATCTTAACTTTTTGGGATTAATGGCTATTTATGAGTATGAGGATGCAGGGAGAAAAGAAAAGAAAGAGATGCTAGATTCAGTATCAAAAAAATTTGATACAGTCTCTAAAGGGTTAGAAGATCCTCTTTTTTTAAACTACTATGGATACTTATTGATTGAGCATGATTTGGATATTGAAAAAGGGATAGATTTAGTAAAAAGAGCTCTTTTGCAAGAGCCAGACTCTCCTTACTACATAGATTCATTAGCATGGGGGTACTACAAACTTGGCGATTGTGAAAAAGCTATGGATATTATTTTAACTATAATGAGTAAAATAGATGAGCCTGAAGTAAAAGAGCATTATGAGATTATTAAAAAATGTTTAGAGGAAAAAAGATGATACTAGATGAGATTATTAAAAAGACTAAAGAAGATTTAGAAAAAAGAAAAAAAGATTATCCAGTTGAGTGGCTAGGTAGATCTTTAGCATACAATAACTACACTCCAAGGCCAGTGCATGAGCATTTAAGGGCAACTAAAAAGAAGCCTTATAGGATCATTGCAGAGGTTAAAAAAGCTAGTCCTAGCAAGGGGATAATTTGTGAAGATTTTGATCATTTAAAGATTGCCCAAAGCTATGAAAGAGCTGGAGCAAGTGCCATATCAGTACTCACTGAACCACACTTTTTTAAAGGAAATCTTGAGTATTTAACTCAAATTAGAAGATACTCTTCACTGCCTTTACTTAGAAAAGATTTCATAGTAGATAAATACCAATTAGTAGAAGCCTTGGTTTACGGGGCAGATTTTGTACTTCTTATAGCTAAAGCTTTAAGCAAAAAAGAGTTAACTCAGTTAATAGAGTATAGCAGGCATTTAGGAATGGAGCCTTTAGTGGAAGTTCATGATAAAAAAGATTTAACCAAAGCTATTTTTGCAAAAGCAGATATCATAGGAATAAACCATAGAAATCTTGAAACTTTTGA
>JAAYLJ010000143.1 GCA_012521935.1 Campylobacteraceae bacterium
CTCCTATTGTATATATTTCATGGGTATCATTTAATCTAAAATTATCCCATATATATTCAAAATCGACATATTCCCCTTTTTTTGGTGGATATTCAATATTAATTTCACAAAAATGGTGCGGTTTTAATCTTTTTAATATATTTAAAAATTCATATTTTTGTTTTGGATATATGCTAACTTTGATCTTGCACTGTTTAAAATCGATATTAGAGCTATTTGCTAAAACCCCTCTTAATATTAAAGTATCAGAGTAGTACAACTGCTTTACTGTTGTTAGGTTAACCTCATTTGATCTTATTTTCAAGTCTAAAAAATGTTTTATTCCAAAAGGGGCTATAAATAAAAATAAAATATTTAAAAAAACTACTACCATAGCTAAAAGGGGACGCCCTTTTGCTATGAAGATAGCAAGGAAAAGTAGTAAAAAAAAGAGGATGGCTAGCCATGTAAAAGCTAAATAATCTACTATTTGAAAATGGTTAGCATAGTTTAAAAAACTATCTTTAAGGTTTATCATCTCTAGAGCTTTTTTCAGTTATCCCACTCACGCCTAAGCGCCTATGGAGTTCCTGCTTTACCAAGTCTGGATGAATTTCACTTTTTCCAAGTGCTACTAAGGAGTGAAAAAGAAGATCTGCTGCCTCGTAAACTATCTCTTTTTCATCTTTATCTTTTATAGCCAAGATAAGCTCCCCTGCCTCTTCGGCAATCTTTTTTAAAAGGGTATTCTCTTCTCCATTAATGAGTTTTGAAACATAAGAGATGGAAGGATCATCCCCCTTTTTTTCCAATATTGTGTGATAAAGAGTGTCAACTATCCCATACATTTTCACTGTTTCATTAATGGAAGAGTTAAAATTTGTAGGTTTATCCAAAGATGTAAAAAAACAACTTACTGCTCCAGTGTGGCAAGAGACTCCACCAATTTGCTCAATCTCAATGAGTAAAGCATCTTGATCACAATCTAAAAATATAGATTTTATTTTTTGAGTATTGCCGCTTTGTTCACCTTTTTTCCAAATTCGCTTCTTTGTTCTTGAGTAGTAGTGAGCAAAGCCACTCTTTTTGGAGAGCTCAAAAGCTTCTTCATTCATATAAGCTAGCATTAAAACTTGTTTTGTTTTTTCATCTTGAACGATGACTGGAAGAAGGCCATCAACCTTTTTCCAGTTTATATTTTTACTCATTGATCTGCTATGCTTGAGTTAATCTTTGGATCTTTAGAATCAACCCAAATGTTTGGTACAGCGCCACCAGGAGTTAAGAATAGTTTTGCATCTTTATTATCTCTTAAGGCTTCATTAAACTTGCCTTGAACTTCTATCTGTCTAAGTTCTAAAAGTTGTTTATTTATACTTTTTGCAATCTCAATATTTGCATACGCATTAGCATCTGCTTGAATTTTAATAGCATCAGCCTCTCCTCTAGCTTCAATAATCTTAGCTTGAGCAGTACCCTCAGCTAGCGCAGCTTTTTTCAAAGCTTCTTGGTTTGCTCTAATAACTTCATACTTAGCTCTTTCAGCCTCTTGTCTAGCTACTTGAACTCTTTCTATCTGCTCTTTTATTTTAGGTGGTAAGATAATTTCTCGTAACTGAACAGTTAAAAGCTCAGCTGGCATATTTGGCTGGCTCTCCATTTTGCTTCTCATGCCCTCTTCAATTTGAGCAGCAATAGTGTTTCTATTTGTTGGAAGTGCCTCAGCTGAATATTGTCCTGCAACAGCTCTAACCACATCTCTTACTACAGGATTAATTATCTTATCTTCCCAGCTAAGTCCCCAAGAAGCAATGGTTTGAGGTGCATTTGTTGGGTTTAATCTATATTGAACTGTTATATCTATTGATACAGGCAAACCTCTCTCATCTAAAACAGAAATTGACTGTTTTCGCCCAATTCCAGAACCTTGTTTGATGGCTTCTCCTGCATCTTCTGTTGTTGCATAGTTAATGATACGAACTTTAGTATCAACAACAATTACCTTTTGAACAAAAGGGATAAACATATGAAATCCTGGCTGCATTGGAGTTGGATCAAATTTACCCATGGTTGCCTTAATTCCAACCTCACCAGAGTTAATCACAACAAAAGGTTTTGCTATTATTATAATGACAATTAGGGCAATAATCGCATATATTAAACCTGCTTTTTTCCCTAAATCTTTCATAAACATTGGCGGTTCAAAATTTTGACGGTTTCCACCACCGCTTGAGCCTCTTTTTTTAAAATAATCATTTAAATCTGCTGGCATTTAATTCCTTTTATGGATTTATATAAGTTAATAAGTTTTCATATTTTGGATTTCGTCCATAGACAACATCAAAGTAGGCATTTTGAAGGAATTTTGTAATCTCACCTCTAGTTCCAGCTCCAATCACTCTTCCATCTATGCTATTAATTGGTGTAACCTCAGCTGCAGTGCCTGTAAAAAAAGCTTCATCTGCAATATAAGCTTCATCTCTTGTAACTCTTCGCCTCTCCACTGGTATGTTTGCCTCTTTTGCTAATTCAATAACCATGCCCTGAGTGATGCTCTCAAGTGAGTTATCATTTGGAGGTGAAATTAAAACCCCATCTCTTACTATGAAAAAGCACTCTCCACTCCCCTCAGCTATAAAGCCCTCATCATCAAGAAGCAAAGCTTCCTCGTATCCACACTCAACTGCTTCAAATTTTGCCATTTGTGAGTTTAAGTAGTTTGCAGCAGCTTTTGCCTTTCCCATGGTAGATCTATTAGAACTTCTTGTAAATGAAGAGATTTTAACTTTAATCCCTTTTTCTAAACCCTCTTCACCAAGATATGTACCCCATTCCCAAGCAGCAATGGCAGTTTTTACAGGTGCTTTAGCGTGATAAAGCCCCATAACACCATATCCTAAATATACAAGTGGCCTTAAATAGACATTGTTTTTAAAATCATTTTTTCTTAATAGTTCCACTTGAGCCTTTTTTAACTCTTCTAGGCTAAAGGTTGGTTGTATCATTGTGATTTTTGCTGAATTTAACAATCTTTGCGTATGTTCGTGTAGTTTAAAAATAGCTAAACCTTTTTTTGTTTGGTAGGCTCTAGTTCCTTCAAAAACTGCGTTTCCATAGTGCAAAGTGTGCGTTAATATATGTACATTTGCCTCATCCCAAGGGGTAAATTCCCCATCCATCCAAATAAATGATGCTTTATTCATTTTTTACCTTCAAAATGTAGCTTAAAACGCGCCTAGTTTATCTAAGATATCTTTAAAGATAGATTTAATATCTTTTAGATACTTTAAAGAGATAGTCGCTGTTTTTCACTACAGATGATATAATTATCAAAAAAATTTATAAGGAGAAAATCGTGTTAAAAGTAGGCGATAAGGCACCAGAATTTTGCCTTCCAAATCAAGATGAAACTCAAATTTGCTTAAGAGACATTAAAGGAAAGTGGCTAGTTTTATACTTTTATCCTAAAGATAATACAGCAGGCTGTACAGCGGAAGCTTGCGATTTTACAGAGGCTTTACCAGAGTTTGATGAGATGGACGCGGTTATCTTAGGAGTAAGTCCAGATAGTCCAAAAAAACATAGAAATTTTATTGAAAAGAAAAATTTAAAAATTACACTGCTAGCTGATGAAGAGAGTGAAGTTTCACAAAAATATGGTGTATGGCAACTGAAAAAAATGTGTGGAAAAGAGTATATGGGCATTGTTAGAACAACTTTTTTAATAAACCCTGAGGGGAAAATAGAAAAAATTTGGGAAAAAGTTAAGGTTAAAGGACATGTTGAAGCCGTAAAAGAAGCTTTAGCAAAAAAATAATTTCTTAGGCAGAAAATCCTGCCTAAATTTCTATCATTTCTGCCTTTTTTTATCATATTTTAGAGGGATTATTGTGAAAATTAGACTAAGAGCTTATGCTCCAGAGCTATTAAATATATTAAGAGCTGGATATACTAAAGCCCAATTTGCTGGTGATTCAGTAGGTGGAATAACTGTTGCCATAGTTGCACTTCCACTTGCCATGGCATTTGCAATAGCTAGTGGTGTTGGCCCAGAAAAAGGCTTAATAACTGCCATAGTTGCAGGAATAGTTGCTTCATTCTTTGGTGGAAGCAGAGTTCAAATAAGCGGACCAACAGGTGCTTTTGTTGTTGTTATTTATGATATTGTAATGAGGTTTGGATATGAGGGTTTAGCTGTTGCTACTTTAATGGCGGGCGCTTTTTTGGTATTAATGGGTATATTTAAACTTGGGGCGGTTATAAAATATATTCCATATCCAGTAATTACTGGTTTTACTTCAGGGATTGCACTCCTTATTTTTTCATCTCAAGTAGCAGACATATTAGGACTTGGGATTGAAAATTTACCTGGAGCTTTTTTGCCAAAGTGGCAAATGATTTTTCTAAATTTATCTAAAATAAGTTTTATGACTCTTCTTTTAGGGTTAGTTTCAATATTTACAATAGTTTTTGTAAAACGCTTTTCGCCCAAGCTTCCTGGACATTTGATCGCTGTTATAGTTGGGGTTATAGCTGTGAGTTATTTAAACTTTCCAGTTGAGACAATTCATAGTAGATTTGGAGATATTGAGCCATCTTTAACCTTTGCTAGCTTTAACTCTTCTTTCTCTTTTGAAACCATAAAAGCCCTCTTGCCATCAGCCTTTACAATCGCAATCTTAGCTGCAATTGAGTCACTTTTATGTGCAGTAGTTGCAGATGGAATGATGGGAACAAGACACAATGCAAATAGTGAATTAGTAGGACAAGGCTTAGCAAATCTTGGCTCAATCGCCTTTGGAGGCATTCCCGCAACTGCTGCCATAGCTAGAACTGCTACAAATATAAAAGCTGGAGGAAAAACTCCAATCTCTGGCATCATTCACTCAATTGTACTTGCAATGTTTATGTTTTTTCTAGCTGATTTTATTGTTTTAATACCTCTTGCTTCATTAGCTGCAATTTTGATTGTAGTGGCATGGAATATGTCTGAGGTTGAAAATATAAAACATATTTTAAAAGCCCCAACAAGCGATGTCGCGGTATTGGCAACTACATTTTTACTAACTGTTTTAATAGACTTAACAGTAGCTGTTCAAGTGGGAGTTGTTTTGGCTGCAATTTTATTTATTAAGCGAATTATGAAAGTTAGTGAAATCATTAATATCACTGAGAGTGCTTACGCTCTTCCAGGAGATGATCCAGATGGAATTGATGAAAAAGTTGTAGCAACTGGGGTTGAAGTTTATGAGGTAAATGGTCCATTTTTCTTTGGAGTAGCAGATAAATTAAAATATATTTTAGATTCAATTGGAGTTTTACCAAAAGTTTTTGTCTTAAGAATGAGACATGTTCCTTTTGTTGATGCAACAGGAATGTATGCACTTAAAGAGTTTTATGAAAAGTGTCGTCAAAGTGGGACTATATTGGTTTTATCTGGAGTTGGTCCAAAGCTAATGAAAGACTTAGAAAGATTTGGTTTTGTTAAGTTAGTAGGAAAAGAGAATGTGTTTAGC
>JAAYLJ010000144.1 GCA_012521935.1 Campylobacteraceae bacterium
ATAGTAGTTAAGTTTTCATAACCCTCAGGCAGTTTTGCATAGTAAAACTCTGGCTCAAGAGTTTTTTCATTTCTTTGAAAACCCAAAAACCCAACACTTGCATCTGGAATGAGCTTGAAAATTCCATCTAACATCCCAAGTGCAGCGCGTAAAATTGGGCATATCATCAAGCCAGTAGCTAGCTTTTTACTCTTAGCAGTAGCTACTGGTGTTTTTACTGTAACATCTTTTAAAGGCAAATCTCTTGTGGCTTCAAAAAGCATTAGATAAGAAATTTCATCTACTAAAAGCCTAAATTGAAAAGGTTCAGTCCCCTCATCCCTTAAGATAGACAACTTATGCTCAATGAGCGGGTGATTAATGACATGAACATTTTCCATTTTTTTCCTTTAAATTCTTGACTCTAACTCTTTTTTATACTCTTCTTCATTGAAGTTCTCAACTCTAGCCACACCCTCATCTACCGCAGCTTTAGCTACCGCAGCTGAAACCCAAACATACACTCTTTTATCAAAAGGAGTTGGGATTATGTACTCTTTTCCAAACTCCATCTCATCTCTTTCATATATCTTTTTAATCTCGTCACCAACAGGCTCTTTTGCTAAATCTGCTAATGCTCTAGCAGCGGCAAGTTTCATCCCCTCAGTTATCTTTGAAGCCCTCACATCAAGCGCCCCTCTAAAGATAAATGGAAATCCTAAAACATTATTGATTTGATTTGGATAGTCGCTTCTTCCAGTTCCCATGATGGCGTCATCTCTAATTTGCGCAACCTCTTCAGGTAAGATTTCTGGAACAGGATTCGCGCACGCAAAAATGATTGGACTTGCATTCATAGACTTAACCATTTTTTCAGTTATGATTCCAGCTTTACTAAGTCCTAAAACCATGTCAGCCCCATTTAATGCGTCTTCCAATGTTTTATCATTAGTTTGTGCAATCAACTCTTTTTTGACATCATTTAAATCTTTTCTATCTTGATTTATGACGCCTTTTGAGTCAACTACTAAAACATTTTTAGCTCCAAGAGTCTTGTACATCTTCGCACAAGCCACTCCAGCTGCGCCAGCTCCTATGACTACGATTTTAATTTTTTCTATATCTTTTTTGCTAATCTCAAGCGCATTTAAAAGCCCTGCACTTGAAATGATGGCTGTTCCATGCTGATCATCGTGCATTACAGGTATGTCAACTCTTGCTTGCAACTCTTTTTCAATTTGAAAGCATTTTGGACCACTTATATCTTCAAGGTTTATTCCGCCAAACGTTTGAGCGATGGCAACGCAAATATCTACAAATTTCTTTGGATCTTTCTCATCTATCTCAATATCATATGAGTCAACATCAGCAAATTTTTTAAATAAAACTGCCTTTCCTTCCATTACTGGCTTGCTTGCAAGTGCTCCAATGTCACCTAGTCCTAAAACCGCAGTTCCATCACTTATAACGCCTACTAAGTTACCCTTTCCTGTATAGTCATACGCTTTGCTTGGATCTTTTTGTATCTCTATACAAGGAAAAGCAACTCCTGGACTATAAGCAGTAGCTAACTCTCTTTGTGTAGAACAAGGTTTTGTAACCTCAGTTGCAAGCTTACCCCCAATATGATACTCTAACGCCTCTTCGCGCTCAATTTTGCCTTTCTTACTCACTTTGTCTCCTTAAATGATTTGTTAAAATTTTCAACTCTTTTTAGTGTCTCTTTTTTACCTAAAATAGCTATTACATCGCCTACTGATGGGCTTACAGAGCTTCCAGTAAGTGCTATCCTTATTGGTTGGGCTAATTTTCCAAAGCCTATCTCATGTTTAGCTAAAATTCTTTTTAATAATCCATCATAATCACCATCTTCATCTCTTAAAAGCTCGCCATTAAACTCTTCTAACAATAAAATAGCTTCTTCATTTATAAACTTTTTAACAGCCTTTTCATCATACTCTTTTGGCTCATCTAAAATGCTTTTAATGCCCATAGCTAGTTCAATCATATTTTTAGATCTTTGTCTTAATGAGTCAATTAAAAGCTCTTTTTCAGGGTGATTTTCAATGAATATATCCTCTTTTTTCAACTCTTCTATCAAATATTTTGCTGGTAAAGTTTTAATATAATGAGCATTTAGCCAATCAAGTTTTTGAGCGTTAAAAGCCGATGCAGAGCTATTTATCTCATATGGATTAAAAAGTTCTATCATTTCTCTTAGGGAAAATATCTCTTGATCTTTATGACTCCATCCAAGTCTTACTAAAAAGTTTAATAAAGCTTCTTTTAGATAGCCCATTTTTGGGTAATCCATCACATTTGTAGCACCATCTCTTTTTGAGAGTTTTTTACCCTCTTCATTTAAAATCATAGGTATGTGAAAAAACTTTGGTATTTTAAAACCCAAAGCTTCATAAATGATGATTTGTTTTGGAGTATTTGAGAGATGATCATCCCCCCTTATGACATGATTTACCCCCATAAGTGCGTCATCAACTGCAACTACAAAGTTATATGTAGGAGTTCCATCAGCCCTAGCGATGATAAAATCATCCAAAATATCCTCAGCCCTAAACTTCATCTGCCCCTTAACCCCATCTTCAAAACATATCTCGCCTTTAGTTGGGGCTTTTATCCTAACTGCTGGCAAAATACCCTCAGGCGGGGTGCCATCAAAATCTCTATATCTTCCATCATACTTTGGGCGCTCTTTGTTTTCTAACTGTTTTTGTCTTAAATGATCTAACTCTTCTTTGGACATATAGCAGTAATACGCCTTGCCCTCTTCTAAAAGCTTGTCAATATATTTTTTATAAATCTCTTTTCTTTGTGATTGGTAAATTACCTCTCCATCATAGTCTAATCCACACCATTTAAAAGCTGCTTCAATCGCTTTTGTTGCCTCAAGGGAGTTTCTTTTCTCATCAGTATCTTCTATTCTTAAAAGAAATTTTCCTCCATTTTGTCTAGCCCAAAGATATGAATAAAGAGCGGTTCTAAGTCCACCAATGTGTAAATAGCCAGTGGGAGATGGGGCAAAACGGGTAACAACCATTAAAATCCTTAAAGTCTGATTGAAATTTTAAGAAAAAAAAACCACTTTCATGGTATGATAAAATCTTATTTAAAGTATAGATTATACTAAATTTTTACTTAAAAAAAGGATAACTTTTATGTTAAAAAAGTGTTTAAAATATCTAATTTTTAGCTTTATAGTAGCTACTTCTTACCTTAATGCTGGTTTAGTAAATGCTATTTCAGTTACTGTAAATGGCGAACCAATCACACTTTATGAAGTCCACAAAGAGGCAAATCTAAGATCTCTATCTTTAAGAGACGCCCTAGAAGAGTTAGTCCAAGAAAGACTTGAAAGCTCTCAAATTAAAAAGCTAGGCATTGACGCGGATGCTTATGAAATTCACTCAAGACTTGAAGATATAGCAAAACAAAATGGCATTAGTGTCATAGAGTTAAAAAACTTCATTTTAAGTAAAAATATGGACTGGGAAGAGTACAAATTAGACATTCAAAAAACACTAAAGCAAGAAAAACTTTACCATAGTATCTTTGCAAATACTCTAATTAGCATTGAAGCAAGTGAGGCAAAAAAGTTTTATGATAACAATCCAAATGAGTTTAAAAGAGCTAATACTTTTGAATTAACTCAATACGACTCAAGCAGTGAAGCGGGTTTAAAAAGGATTTTATCCTCTCCTATGAGTATAGTTAGTGATGTCCAAACTAAACAAGTTACTCTATCTGCAACAGAACTTGACAATAAAACAAGATACTACATAGATCAAACCCCTAAGGGTGAATTTACCCCGCTTTTACAAACATTTGATGGCTTTAGAATGTATCATGTACAAGATAAAAAAGATTTTGAAACCATCTCTTTTGAGTCGGTAAAAGATGCTATTGAAGGTATGCTTGAGAATAAAAAAAGAGAAGAAGCTATAGAGAATTATTTTGAAAAACTAAAAGCAAGAGCCGATATAGTCGTACTTAGACATCCCTAATCAGCTCTTTCATACTTTCTAAATTTTTACTATCTTTATTTAAGTGATCTTCGCTAACACTTAGTGCGCTTAAGATATTTGCGGTAGCAATGCTCTCTTGCATCAAGTTTTCATTTAGTTTGTTAGATAGGTTTTTTACATGAGTTAAAAAACTCTCAATATCTTCAGCACTCTCAATATCTTCAAAATTAGGCATGTCAAACCCAAAATTTATGGCTT
Source organism: Campylobacteraceae bacterium (assembly GCA_012521935.1). Lineage (GTDB taxonomy): Bacteria > Campylobacterota > Campylobacteria > Campylobacterales > Campylobacteraceae > JAAYLJ01. Next base: position 4,218 of record JAAYLJ010000144.1, read on the forward strand.
GAGCAAAAAGAGACTTTCCTCCATATAAAGTATTATCAACTAGATCCATCATCTCTCCGACCGTACTCCCAAACTCCATCTCATCTTTACACTCTTCCAAGCCCTCAAGTTTGCTACTAAGTTTTTGAAAATTCTCTTTTAAGAGTTGAAAAAAACCAATCCTATCTTGATGAGTCCCTAAAAGAACTCCTAAAGCTTTTGAGTTTGAGTAAAAAAGCCTATCTTGGACTTTTTCTTGTGTTTTAATCTCATTTACCTGTCTATTTTGACTAATATGATTAATATTTGTTCTAACTGTACTATTTATTTTTAACATTTTAGTGATTTGCTAAGTAGTTAGTATCGAAATTATTATTTATAAAATCTACATTATCCATCATCTCTAAATGAAAATCTTTCACTGTTTTAATTCCCTCAATTTGAAGCTCTTTTAAAGCTTGCTTCATTAAAGCGATGGCTCTTTGTCTATTTTTATCCCAAACTACCAACTTCCCAATCATGGAGTCATAGTATGATGGCACATTGTAACCTGAGTAAATGTGCGAATCAAATCTCACATTTTGTCCACCTGGAGTTATGGCTCTAGTGATTCTGCCTGGACTTGGTCTAAAACTTACTGGATCCTCTGCTGTGATCCTGCACTCTATGGAGTGTCCTTCACATTTTATGCTCTCTTGAGGTGGAAGCTCTTTCCCCTCAGCCACATTTATCATAAGCTCTATTATGTCAAGCCCACTTACCATTTCACTAACACAATGCTCCACTTGAAGCCTTGTATTCATCTCCATAAAGTAAAAATTCTTATCCTCATCTACTAAAAATTCAAATGTTCCAGCATTCTCATAACCAAGAGCTTTTGTTGCTTTTACAGCTGTTTCAAGCAATCTTTGTCTAGTCTTTTCATCTAATAAAACAGCGGGTGACTCTTCAATTAGTTTTTGGTGCCTTCTTTGAAGTGAGCAATCTCTCTCGCCAATGTGTATTGCATTGCCGTGTTTATCGCCCATTACTTGCACTTCAATATGTCTTGGTTTTTGAATGAACTTTTCCATATATAAAGTTCCATCTCCAAAAGCACTTGCTGCTTCACTTTTGGCGGCAAGGTAAGATTTTTCTAAATCCTCCTCTTTATGCACAACTCTCATGCCGCGCCCTCCGCCACCAGCACTTGCTTTAACAATCACTGGATAGCCCATCTCATTTGCTAAATTTTTAGCCTCTGCAATGGAGCTTAAAGCGCCTTTACTACCTGGGATTACTGGTACTCCAACTTTCCTCATAGCCTCTTTAGCTTTTGATTTATCACTCATTATTCGCATAACATCAATGCCAGGCCCTATGAATTTAATCTTATGATGATTACAAATTTCAACAAAATTTTGATTTTCGCTTAAAAATCCATATCCAGGAAATATGGCATCACACTCGCTAATTTCTGCTGCGGAGATGATTGATGGGATGTTTAAATAACTCTGGGTTGAGTTTGGCCCACCAATGCAAATGCTAGCGTCCGCGTACTTTAGATAAAGTGCATCCTTATCAGCAGTTGAATATACAGCAATTGCTTGTTTACCCATCTTTTGTATGGTTCTTATAGCCCTTAAAGCGATCTCTCCACGATTTGCAACAAGAACTTTTTTAATCTCCATTAAAGCTTCTCCACTGCAAAAATGGGCATGTCAAACTCTACTGGCTGTCCATCTTCCACAAGGTTACTCACGATTTTACAGTCAAATTCAGCTTCAATTTCATTCATAATCTTCATAGCTTCTACAATCGCAACAACTTGACCTTTTTTAACATTTTGTCCAACTTTTACAAAAGGTGCAGAACCTGGAGCTGGGGCTTTATAAAAAGTTCCTACCATTGGTGATTTAATGCTCTGGGTTGGTTCGCAAGGTGGAAGTGCGTGGGTGATTGCCTCGGTTTTATTTACAATAACTTGTGGCGCTTGTTCTAAAACAACTTCTGACGCAGTTACTAAATGACTTTTTTTCTCTATCTCAATTTCAAACTCACCATTTTTTATTTTCAAGCTTGTGGCGCTTGTTGAGTCAAAAAACTCCATTAAGTCTTTGATCTCTTCATGTTTCATAAAAACTCCTAATTTTGGGGATTTAGAGCTATAACGCGCTTGTTATAACAGTTAAATATTGTTATAATACCACATCTTGACAAAACTAAGACTGAAGGAAAACAATGGGCTTAAAATCGGATAAATGGATTAGAAAGATGTCTAAAGAGCATCAAATGATAGATCCTTTTTGTGAAGAGCAGGTGGGGAAAAATGTTATAAGTTATGGAGTTAGTAGTTATGGTTACGATATTAGAGTTGGAAGAGAATTTAAGATTTTTACCAATGTAAATTCAACCGTAGTAGATCCAAAAAACTTTGAGGCTAAGAATGTAGTTGACTTTGTTGGCGATGTTTGCATAGTTCCGCCAAATTCATTTGCCCTAGCAAGCACTATCGAATATTTCAAAATTCCTTCAAATGTCTTAGCGATATGCCTTGGAAAAAGCACTTACGCAAGATGTGGCATTATAGTAAATGTAACTCCATTTGAGCCAGATTTTGAAGGGCACATAACTATAGAAATATCAAATACAACTCCACTTCCAGCAAAAATTTATGCAAATGAGGGGATAGCTCAGGTTCTGTTTTTAGAAGGAGATGAGCAGTGTGAAGTGACATATAAAGACAAGGCAGGGAAATACCAAGGGCAAACTGGCATAACCCTACCTAGGATTTTAAAGTAAGTTAAAAGTTAAGAAGTAGTGCCATCTGCTGTTGCAAGATAGCACTATTGTGTGAACTTGCTATTGTTGTAGCTGTTAAGCCTAGATTGTTTTGTGAAAACTGGTTCATTATCGCATCTAATGGTGTTTGTGAATTTTGCGCATAACTTGCAGTAGTGCTAGATATGCTTGCTAAAAGGTTATTTATCCCAACTTCTGATTTTTGAAATGAACTAGCAACATTTGAAAATAGTGAGGAAACTTGATCTGATAGCTCTTCCACACTCTCTAGTGAGCCAACCTCTACACTTTCTAATTTTACAGCTTCAAGTCCAAGCGCAGAGCCTCCACCAAACAAGGATTTGCCATTATAAGTTGTCTGCTCTATCATGTCACCAATGGCCTCTTTAGTTTGATTAAACTCATTTGAAAGCATTGATCTTTGATCTTCATTTAAAGCTGGATTATTAAATGCAACTGATAGTTCATTTAACCTATCTACCCCAGCACTCACTCCTTTTAAAGTGCTATCTGCTATTTGAAGCATGCTTATATTTACATTCTCATTTTGAACTTGTTGAGTCATTGTATTCATTTGCAAGTTTAGTAAATCTGCACTAATTAAGTTTGCACCATCTTTTCCACTAAGTTCTCTTGCAGCACCAATCTTTGATAGAGCTTGCTCTACATTGGTTTTATGCTCATTGCTAGCAATTGTATTAAAATTATTTGTAAGTGAGCCGATTTGCATTTTGGCCTCCTCTTTTTAGTTACTAATATTTTACCTTTTTTAGCTAAATAAAGTCAAATTAAACCCGATTTAAGGTATTATTGGGCTAATTTGCAAAAAGGATCGCATAGTGTTTAATGACAAAAATATCCTTATTACTGGCGGAACTGGAAGTTTTGGCAAAAAATTTACAGAAACTCTACTAAAAAACTACAATCCAAATAAAATCATAATCTATTCACGAGATGAGCTAAAGCAGTATGAAATGTCTCAGCGCTTTAATGATGCTTGCATGAGGTATATGATAGGTGATGTTAGAGATTTAGAAAGACTTAAAAAAGCAATGTATGGGGTTGATTTTGTCATTCATGCAGCAGCCTTAAAACATGTTCCCATAGCCGAATACAACCCTATGGAGTGCATCAAAACAAATGTAAATGGAGCTAGCAATGTTATTGACGCAGCGCTTGAATGTGGGGTGGAGAAAATCATAGCTCTATCCACAGACAAAGCTGCAAGTCCCATAAACCTATATGGAGCTACAAAACTAGCAAGCGATAAACTCTTCATTGCTGCTAATAATATAAAAGGCTCAAGGAACACGCAATTTTCAGTAGTTAGATATGGAAATGTCATTGGAAGCAGAGGCTCAGTAATACCATTTTTCAAAAAACTTTTAAATAGTGGCGCAAAAGAGTTGCCCATCACAGAACTAGAGATGACTCGTTTTTTAATAACCTTGCAACAAGGTGTTGATTTTGTGATAAAAAGCTTTCAAAGAATGCAAGGTGGGGAGATTTTCATACCTAAAATCCCATCAATGAAGATAGTAGATTTAGCTCACGCTCTCTCGCCTAGCGCTAAAATAAAACTGGTAGGAATCAGACCTGGCGAAAAAATGCACGAAATTATGGTGCCAAAAGATGATAGTCATTTAACTTTAGAGTTTGAAGATCACTATGTGATTGAGCCTACAATTCTTTTTACAAGAAAAAAAGATTTTGCAAATAATGTTCTAAAAGAGAGTGGAAAAAAAGTTAAGATTGGCTTTGAGTACAACTCCAAATTAAACTCTTGGTGGCTAAAAGAGGATGAACTTTTAAAGATGATAGAAGATGATGATTCCATATAGTAGACAATCCATAGATGAAGATGATATAAATGCGGTAATTAGCGCACTAAAGAGTGATTTTTTAACTGGTGGAAAAAGGGTTGAAGAGTTTGAAGAAGCTTTAGCAGCTTATTTAAACATTAAGTATGTTTGTGTTTTAAACTCTGCTACCTCAGCCTTGCATTTAACATATCAAAGCATAGGACTTTTAAAAGATGACGAGATTATTACCTCACCCATAACCTTTGCTGCAACTTCAAATGCTGCTTTAATGCTTGGAGCAAAACCGATATTTTGCGACATAAAATATGATGGAAATATTGACGAAAAAAAGATTGAAGATTTGATAACAAAAAAGACAAAAGCAGTAGTGCCAGTCGATTTTGGTGGAAACCCAGTTGAGATTAAAAAAATTAGAGAAATATGCGATAAAAATGAACTTTTTTTAATCCAAGATGCAAGCCATGCACTAGGGAGCGAGGTTCATGGAGAAAGAGTTGGGTTTTTTGCTGATTTAGCTATATTTTCATTTCATGCTATAAAACCAATCACTACAGCAGGAGAAGGCGGAGCCATCGCAACAAACAGCAAAGAACTTTATGAAAAAATCAAACTTTTAAGAAGTCATGGGATAGTGAAAAAAGAGGTTTGGAACCAAGATATGATTGAGCTTGGCTACAACTACAGACTAAGCGATGTTGCCTGCGCTCTAGGGCTTTCTCAACTTAAAAAACTTGACTCTTTCATAGAGCAAAGAGCTAAAATAGCCTCATTTTATGATGAAGCTTTTAAGGATAATCCATACTTTTTTCCAGTCAAAATTCCACCTTTTGCAAAAAGTTCATACCATCTATATCCCATTCTTTTAGATAGAAATTTGTGGTGTCCAAAAGAGGATATTTACAAAGCGCTTCATGAAAGAGGCGTTGGAGTTCAAGTTCATTATAAGCCAACTTACAAATTCTCTTACTATGAAAAACTTTTTGGCAAAATGGAGCTTAAAGTGAGTGAGGATTTTTATAAAGCAGAGCTCTCTATCCCTTGTCATCAAATGATGAGTTTGGAAGATGCTAAGTTCGTAAGCGAAACCCTACTAGAAGTTTTAGGCAGTTTTGGAACTTGCAAGAGATGAACATAGCCATCATTCCTGCTAGAGGAGGGAGCAAAAGAGTGCCAAAAAAAAACATTAAACTCTTCTTTGGAAAACCTCTCATTTTCTACAGCATTGACGCAGCAAAAAAGAGTGGAATATTTGAGAAAATATATGTAAGTACTGACTCAAAAGAGATAGCAAAAGTAGCAAAAGAGTTTGGTGCAGAAGTGCTTTTTAGGCCAAAAGAGCTAGCAGATGATTTTACTGGAACAACTGAAGTTGTCTCTAATGCAGTAAAAACTCTGCAAGAAAATGGCGAAAAAATAAGCTCCGCTTGCTGCATTTATGCAACTGCTCCATTTTTAAAACCGCTTGTTTTACAAGAAGCATTTAAGGTTTTCAAAGAGTCTAAAAAAGATTATGTTTTTAGTGCAACTTCATTTGCATATCCTATATTTAGAGCCTTAAAGAAAAATTGTGAAATGTTTTTTCCAGATTTTAGAAGTTCAAGGTCTCAAGATTTGGAAGAGGCATATCATGATGCAGGACAATTTTATTTTGGAAAGAGTAAAGCTTGGGTTGAAAAAAGAGCGATTTTTACAAATAGTTCCAAAATGTTCAAGCTGCCTCGCTACCTTGTACATGACATAGACACGCTAGAAGATTGGGAGGAAGCGGAGATTTTTTATAGGGTTTTAAATGAGAGTTCTATTTAGAGCTGATAGTTCAAGTAAAATTGGAACAGGGCACATTAGAAGGAGTTTAGTTTTAGCCTCAAGACTTGATGAGAGTGAAATATTTTTTGCTACAAAATCTCTTGAAGGGGATATAAATAACATAATCCCATACCCAGTTTTCACCCTAGAAACTAGCAGTATAGATGAACTTATCAAGCTAATAAAAGAGTTAAATATAGACAAACTCATAATCGATCACTATGAAATTGGGTTTGATGATGAAAAAAAAATCAAAGAAGCCCTTCCAAATTTAAGAGTACTTGTTTTTGATGATCTTTATGAAAAACACTACTGCGATGTTTTGTTAAATCACAATATTTATGCAAAAAAAAGTGCCTATGAGGGTTTAGTTCCTGAGCATTGTGAGCTTAGATGTGGGGTTTTATATACATTGATAAGATCTGAGTTTAGAGATGAAAAAAAGAGAAAAAGAGAGAAAATTTATGATGTTTTCATAGCAATTGGTGGAGCAGACATAAAAAATATCACTCCAAAAATCATTGAAAATTTACCAAAAAAGTTAAAAATTTGCGTTGCAACCACCAGTTCAAACCCAAATATTGCAAAGCTTCAAAAGCTTGAAAGAGAAAATTTAAATTTAAAAATTGACGATAAAAAGATTGAAAAACTTTTAAATGAAAGCAAGTTTGCTATCATCTCTCCAAGTGGATTAGTGCATGAGGCTCTTTTTATGGAAGTGCCATTTTTAGCCATTAAGGTTGCTAAAAATCAAAGGCTTATGTATGAATATTTGATTGAAAATGAGTATATGGCTATGAAAGAGTGGGATGAAGAGCTATTTTTAGATTTTAGAAAAAAGATTTGGAAAGATTTATGAAGATAGGAAATTTTAATCTAAACAAGGATGGGACTTTTATCATCGCTGAGCTTAGTGCAAACCACAATGGAAGTTTAGAAGTGGCAAAAAAGACGATAAAAGCAGCCAAAGAGATAGGTGCAAATGCCGTAAAACTTCAAACATACAAACCTGAAACCATGACGCTAGACAGTAAAAACCCAGATTTTTTGATTGGTGGGGGGACGCTTTGGGATGGAAAGAGTCTGTATGAGCTTTACAAAGAAGCGATGACTCCTTGGGAGTGGCATGGGGAGCTTTTTAGCTACGCTAGAAGTTTAGGGGTTGAGATTTTTTCATCTCCTTTTGACAAGAGTGCGGTTGATTTTTTGGAGCAGTTTAATCCAAGTGCGTACAAGATAGCTTCTTTTGAAATAACTGATTATGAGTTTGTAAGATACACAGCAAGCAAACAAAAACCAATAATCATAAGCACAGGAATTGCTACCTTTGAAGAGATAAAAGATGTAGTTAAGATTTGCAAAGATGAAGGGAATGAAAATATAATTCTTTTAAAATGCACAAGCGAATATCCAGCCCCGCTAAATGAAGCCAACCTAAAAACTATACCAGATATGAGAGAGGCTTTTGGGGTGGAAGTTGGGTTTTCAGACCATACTTTAGGGCATATTGCACCTATTGTTGCTGTAACTTTGGGTGCGAAAATTGTAGAAAAACACTTCATTTTAGATAAAAATATAGGTGGACCTGA